>NZ_RZOJ01000480.1:0-4269 GCF_003998845.1 Mesorhizobium sp. M4A.F.Ca.ET.022.05.2.1
GCTTTAAATCGCCGTTACTCTGCGGCAGCCTTTTCCGGCACCTTCACCGAGCCGCCGGCCTTCTCGATCTTCTCGATCGCGGCCTTGGAGGCACCGGCCACGTCGAAGGCGAGCTTCGCCTTGAGGTCGCCGTCGGACAGAATGCGCACGCCGTCCTTGGCGCGGCGGATGACGCCGGCCGCGATGAGGGCCTCGGCCGTCACCGTCGCCTGGGCGTCGAGCTTCTTTGCGTCGAGCGCGGCCTGGATGCGGGCCAGCGACACGACGGTGAAGCTCTTGCCGAACAGGTTGTTGAAGCCGCGCTTCGGCAGGCGCCGGTAAAGCGGCATCTGGCCGCCCTCGAAGCCGTTGATGGCCACACCCGAGCGTGCCTTCTGGCCCTTGACGCCGCGGCCGCCTGTCTTGCCCGAGCCGGAGCCGATGCCGCGGCCCAGACGCTTCTTGGAGTGCGTGGCGCCGTCCTTGTCACGCAGATCGTTGAGTTTCATCTTCGTTCTCCTGCGCTTCTGCTCAGCCCTCGTCCACGACGCGGACGAGATGCTGGACGGCAGCGATCATGCCGCGCACGGAAGGCGTATCTTCCAGCGTGCGCTGCTTGTGCATCTTGTTGAGGCCGAGGCCGACCAGCGTGGCGCGCTGCTCCTTCGGCCGGCGGATCGGCGAGCCGATCTGCTCGACGGTGATGGTCTTGGTAGCTTTCTTGGCCATGGTCTGGATCCCTGGTCAGCGTCGACTATTCTTCAGCCGCGACGGCGGTGCCGCGGCGGGCCTGAAGGGTCGAGTACTTGATGCCGCGCGCGGCAGCCACATCCTTCGGATGCATCTGGCTCTTCAGCGCGTCGAAGGTGGCGCGAACCATGTTGTAGGGGTTCGACGAACCCATCGACTTGGCGACCACGTCATGCATGCCGAGCGTCTCGAAGACGGCGCGCATCGGGCCGCCGGCGATGATGCCGGTACCCTGCTTGGCGGCGCGCAGCAGAACGCGTCCGGCGCCCCAGCGGCCCTCGACGTCGTGATGCAGCGTGCGCCCCGAGCGCAGCGGCACGAAGATCATGTCGCGCTTGGCCGACTCGGTCGCCTTGCGGATCGCTTCCGGCACTTCGCGCGCCTTGCCGTGGCCGAAGCCGACACGGCCCTTCTGGTCGCCGACGACGACGAGCGCGGCAAACCCGAAACGCCGGCCGCCCTTCACAACCTTGGCGACGCGGTTGATGTGGACTAGCTTGTCCACCATGCCGTCGTCGCGCTCTTCGCGCTCACGCTCGCGGCCGCGGCCGCCTTCCCTACGTTCCTGTGCCATATCCTGTTCCTTGTTCTTTTCCGGAAGCACGGTTGCTGCAATGCCGGCGCCGCTTTCGGGTCGCCGGCGGTGAAAAATCAGAAGCTCAGACCACCTTCGCGGGCGGCCTCGGCCAGCGCCTTGACGCGGCCGTGATAGATGTACGGGCCACGGTCGAAGACGACTTCCTTGACACCGGCCTTCGAGGCGCGCTCGGCGATCAGCTTGCCGACAGCCGCGGCAGCCGCGGTGTCGGCGCCTGTCTTGAGCGAACCCTTGAGGTCCTTCTCCAGCGTCGAGGCGGCGGCCAGCGTATGGCCCTTGGCGTCGTCGATGACCTGGACGTAGATGTTCTTCGAGGTGCGATGGACCGAGAGACGCGGACGCTCGCCCGCAACCTTCTTGATCTGGCGACGCACGCGCTGAGCGCGGCGCTGGGTGGATTCTTTCGAGCCCATGGTACTGTTCCTTGCCTTCAGAAAACGGGGGCAACCCTGTGCGGCAGGCGAAGATGCCTCCCGCGGTCGCGCCCCGCGGCGTTGCGATGATTACTTCTTCTTGCCTTCCTTGCGGACGATCTTCTCGCCGGCGTAGCGCACGCCCTTGCCCTTGTAGGGCTCGGGACCGCGGTACTCGCGGATCTCGGCGGCAACTTGCCCGACCTGCTGCTTGTCGATGCCGGTGACCGTGATTTCCGTCGGCTTCGGCACCGTGATGGTGATGCCCTGCGGGGTCTCGTAGACCACGTCATGGCTGAAGCCAAGCGCAAGCTGCAGGTTCTTGCCCTGCATGACGGCGCGATAACCGACGCCGGTGATCTCGAGCCGCTTCTCGAAGCCGTCCTTCACACCCTGCAGGATGTTGACGATCTGCGTGCGCGACATGCCCCACTTGGCGCGGGCGGTCTTTGTCTGGTCGCGCGGCTGGACGGCAATCTCGGTGCCTTCCAGCTTGACCAGCACTTCGTCGTTGACCACGAACTTCAGCTCACCCTTGGGGCCCTTCGCCGTCACGGTCTGGCCGTTGACGGTCGCGGTCACGCCCTGCGGCAGCGAAACGGGTTTCTTTCCAATACGAGACATTTTGTTGTCCTCGTCACTTCTCTAGGTTCAGGGTCCAGTTTTCGAGCATTCCCGAAAACCGGATACCGCTTTCGATATCACGCGCCAGATCAGAAGATCTGGCAGAGGATTTCACCGCCGACGTTCTGCTCGCGGGCTTCGTGGTCGGCCATCACGCCCTTCGGCGTCGAAAGGATGGCGATACCGAGGCCGTTGGCGACCTGCGGGATCGACTTGGCCGAGACATAGACGCGGCGGCCCGGCTTCGAGACACGGGCGATTTCGCGCACGACCGGCGCGCCGTCGAAATACTTCAGCTCGATCTCGATTTCGGACTTGCCGTTCTCGAAGTCGGTCTGGCTGTAGTCGCGGATATAGCCTTCTGCCTTCAGCACGTCGAGGACGCGGGTGCGCAGACGCGAAGCCGGGGTCGAGACGCTCGACTTCTTACGGCCATAGGCGTTGCGGATGCGGGTCAGCATATCGCCGAGAGGATCGCTCAATGACATCTCAATGTCCTCCTTACCAGCTCGACTTGACCAGGCCCGGGATCTGGCCGTTGTTGCCAAGATCGCGAAGCGCGATACGCGAAACCTTGAGCTTGCGATAGTAGGCGCGCGGGCGGCCGGTGACTTCGCAGCGGTTGCGGATGCGGATCTTGGCCGAGTTGCGCGGCAGTGCCGACAGCTTCAACTGGGCGCGGAAACGCTCTTCCATCGGCTTGGACTGATCCATGACGATGGCCTTCAGTGCCTTGCGCTTGGCGGCATATTGGTCCGCAAGCTTCCGGCGCCTGTTGTTCTTCTCGACTGAGCTGGTCTTTGCCATTTCAGATTTTTCCTTTTTCGCTGCCGTTACTGGCGGAAGGGGAAGTTGAAAGCCTTGAGCAGAGCCCTGGCTTCGTCGTCCGTCTTCGCCGTCGTACAAACGATGACGTCCATGCCCCAGACCTGATCAACCTTGTCGTAGTTGATCTCCGGGAACACGATGTGTTCCTTGATGCCCATGGCATAGTTGCCACGGCCGTCAAAGCTCTTCGGGTTCAGCCCGCGGAAGTCGCGGACGCGCGGCAGCGCGATGTTCACGAGGCGATCGAGGAACTCGTACATGCGTTCCTTGCGCAGCGTGACCTTGGCGCCGATCGGCATGTTCTCGCGCACCTTGAACCCGGCGATCGAGTTGCGGGCGCGGGTGACGACGGCCTTCTGGCCGGCGATCATCGCGAGGTCCTCGGCCGCGACCGAAGGCTTCTTCGAATCGCCGGTCGCCTCGCCGACGCCCATGTTCAGCACGATCTTGTCGAGGCGCGGAACCTGCATGTCGTTGTCGTAGCCGAACTGCTCCTGCAGCGCCTTGCGGATGGTCTCGTTATAAACCTTCTTGAGGCGCGGCTCGTTCTTGGCAGCCGCCTGCTTGGTTTCAGCCTTAGCCATTGATGACTTCTCCCGAACGCTTGGCGACGCGCACCTTCTTGCCGTCCTTCTGGATGGTGAAACCGACGCGGGTCGGCTTGCCGTCCTTGGGGTCGGCCAGCGCGATGTTCGACAGGTGGATCGGCGCTTCCTTGGTGATGATCCCGCCCTCTTGGGACTGGGTCTGCTTCTGGTGACGGCGGATCAGGTTGACGCCGCGCACCAGCGCGGTGTCTTCCTTCGGCTGCACCGACAGAACTTCGCCCGAACGGCCCTTGTCCTTGCCGGCAAGCACGACGACCTTGTCGCCTTTTCTGATCTTCTGCATTGGTCCGGCTCCTTACAGCACTTCAGGCGCGAGCGAGATGATCTTCATGTGGTTCTTGGCGCGAAGTTCGCGCGGAACCGGTCCGAAGATACGCGTGCCGATCGGCTCTTTCTTGTTGTCGACGAGAACGGCCGCGTTCTTGTCGAAACGGATCACGCTGCCGTCCGGGCGTCGGATGTCCTTGGC
>NZ_RZOJ01000481.1:0-4251 GCF_003998845.1 Mesorhizobium sp. M4A.F.Ca.ET.022.05.2.1
GTCGCTTGGCGACCTGCCGGATGTCATGGTCGACTGGGCGATGCGCTACGGCAACCCCTCGACCGCGAGCGTCGCCCGAGGACTGGTCGAGCAGGGCTGCGACCGCATCCTTTCCTTTCCGCTCTACCCGCAATATTCGGCGACAACCACCGCGACCGCCAACGATCAGCTGTTCCGCGCGCTGATGAAGATCAGGCGCGCGCCGGCTATCCGCAGCGTGCCGCCCTACTATGACGAGCCCGTCTACATCGAGGCCCTTGCCCGCTCGATCAAACGGCATCTGGCGAGCCTCGACTTCGAGCCGGAAGTGGTCATCGCCTCTTATCACGGCATCCCGAAACCCTATTCCGACAAGGGCGATCCCTATCGGGCCCATTGCCTGGAGACGACGAGGCTGCTGCGCGAGAAGCTTAGCTGGGACGAGAAGAAGCTGATCACCACCTTCCAGTCGCGCTTCGGCGCGCAGGAATGGCTGCAGCCCTACACCGATGTGACGGTCGAGAAGCTCGCCAAGGAGGGCGTCAAGTCGATCGCCATCGTCAATCCCGGCTTTTCTGTCGACTGTATCGAGACGCTGGACGAGATCGGCCGCGAGGCAGCCGAAACCTTCCACCATGCCGGCGGCGGGAACTTCGCCCACATCCCCTGCCTCAACGACAGCGACGAGGGCATGGCCGTGATCGAGGCGCTGGTGCGGCGCGAGCTGTCCGGCTGGGTGTGACCCGCTTCGCCGCCACAGCTTGAAACCGGTGCGCAAAAGCCTCCGCTATTCAATATTCGTGATCACCTGATTGTAACGCTGCGGAAACACACTTAAGTGATTTCGTGAAGTCGGCGCCTATTGAGGGAGAAACGAAATGGGCTTCAGCGGTTTCGATATTGCCATCATTGTTCTTGTCTTCCTGGTCATCATCCTTCTTTTCAAAGGCATCAGGACGGTGCCGCAGGGTTACAACTACACGGTGGAGCGTTTCGGCCGTTACACCAAGACACTGACGCCGGGTCTCAACATCATCAACCCCATCTTCGAGCGCATCGGCGCCAAGATGAACATGATGGAGCAGGTGCTTGATGTCCCCACGCAGGAGATCATCACCCGCGACAACGCCATCGTCGGCGTCGACGGCGTCGCCTTCTACCAGGTCCTCAACGCCCCGCAGGCGGCCTATCAGGTCGCCGGGCTGCAGAACGCCATCCTCAACCTGACGATGACCAACATCCGCACCGTCATGGGCTCGATGGACCTCGACGAATTGCTGTCCAACCGCGACGCCATCAACGAGCGCCTGCTGCGCGTCGTCGACGAGGCGGCGCATCCCTGGGGCATCAAGATCACCCGTGTCGAGATCAAGGACATCAACCCGCCGGCCAACCTGGTTGAATCGATGGGCCGCCAGATGATGGCCGAGCGCGACAAGCGCGCCCAGATCCTGGCCGCCGAGGGCCTCAAGCAGTCGCAGATCCTCGAGGCGGAGGGCCGCAAGGAAGCAGCCTTCCGCGATGCCGAGGCGCGCGAGCGTTCGGCCGAGGCCGAAGCCAAGGCGACCCAGGTCGTGTCCGAAGCCATCTCCAAGGGCGACGTGCAGGCGCTCAACTACTTTGTCGCCCAGAAATACACTGAGGCCTTGACCAGGATCGGTTCGGCCTCGAACAGCAAGATCGTGCTGATGCCGCTGGAGGCGTCGTCGCTGATCGGCACGCTGGGCGGCATCGGCGAGATCGCCAGGGAAGTCTTCAAGGCAGACGGCCCGTCCGGTACGCAGCGAGGCTCGCGGCCGCCGGTAGTGCGCTCCGGCGACAATTGATGGTCTCCACGATTTGATGTTTCCGCTCTGGGAGAGCGCACATGATTGATCGCATCATTTCCGAACTCGGCCCTTGGAACTGGATGGTCCTGGGCTTCGTGCTGCTGGTGATGGAAGTCGTCGCGCCCGGCGTCTTCATGCTGTGGATCGGCATCGCCGCCCTGATCGTCGGCGCGGTGTCGCTGCTCATCTGGGACGCCGCCTTCTGGACCTGGCAGCTCCAGGTTCTGGTCTTCCTGGTCCTGTCGCTGATCTCGGCCTTCGTCGGCAAGAAACTGGTCGGCGGTCGTCATGACGACGCCGATCAGCCGCTGCTCAACCGCCGCGGCGCGCAGATGGTCGGCCGCACCGCGACGCTGGCCGAGCCGATCAAGAACGGCCGCGGCCGCATCCGGCTGGGCGACACCCTGTGGCGCGTCTCCGGCCCGGATCTACCGGTCGGCACGCAGGTGCGCGTCACCGGCGCGGCCGATACCGATCTGGAACTGACCGTCGAGGCGATCTGAGGCGAGACCCTGATCAGGGCGTGTTGAGATTCAGGTCAGGCCGAGTCGGGAACGCCGACTTCGGAGAACCGGAGCGGAGCGTACTCGAAAGCACGTGAGCACCGGAAGCGCAGGACGTCCGCGTCGCAGGCCGGCATCGCCTGTATATCGACATACCCCTAAGCCGCGCCGATACGCAGCAGATCATGCAGGTGGACGAGCCCGACGGGGCGTCCGCCCTCCACCACCATCAGGCTTGTGATAGCGGAGGCGTTGATTGTCTGCAGGGCAGTCGCCACCAGCGTGTCCGGCGTCGCCGTCTTCGGTTTCCTGGTCATCACCTGATCGACGCTCATTGCCAGAAGGTCGTTGGCGATATGACGGCGGATATCGCCGTCGGTGATGATGCCGATCAGCGCACCATCGGTGCCGGTGATCGCCACGCAGCCGAAGCCCTTGCGCGAGAGTTCGACGATCGCCTCGCTCATGCCGGTGCCCGACGGCACCAGCGGCAGACGCTCGCCGACATGCATGATCTCGCGCAGCTGCGTAAGATTGGCGCCGAGCTGTCCGCCCGGGTGGAAGGTGCGGAAATGGTCTGGTGTGAAGCCCCGCGCCTCGAGCAGCGCAATGGCCAGCGCATCGCCCGTCACCAGTTGCAGCAGCGCCGATGTCGTCGGCGCAAGCCCGTGCGGACAGGCCTCCGGCGCGGGCGGCAAAAGCAGCACCACGTCGGCTGCGCGCGCCAGCGCCGAGGTCTCGCCGGACGTGATGGCGATAAGCGGGATCGCAAATCGCTTTGCATAGGCGACGATGCCCATCAATTCCTTGCTCTCGCCCGACCACGACATGGCGATGATGGCATCATCCTTGGCGATCATGCCGAGATCGCCATGATTGGCTTCCGCCGGATGGACGAAGAAGGCGGGCGTGCCGGTCGAGGCGAGCGTGGCGGCGATCTTGGAGCCGATATGGCCGCTTTTGCCGACGCCGGTGACGATGACGCGGCCCTCGATGCCCGAAATCAGCTCGACGGCGCGCGCGAATGGCGCGGCCAGCCCGTTCTCGAGCGCGGCGGCAAAAGCAGCCATGCCAGCCTGCTCGGTCGCCACGGTTCTCAGCGCCGAATCGATCGAAGCCTGCCTGTCCGGGCGCTTCTTTTCTGGGGACCCCGCATGCATGGCTGATGCGCTTAGCGCTTTGCCGCCCGCCTGTCCAACAGAAATGGCACCTGATGCAGGTCGCCCAAAAGTGCGCGGCGGTTTTGGGAAACATGCATAAAGCAAAAAAGCCTGAAGCCCGTCGCCTGCATCCGTTTCCACGCGCCGCGCTTTAGGTTCGATCCAGGTCTTTGCCCGTGGCCCAATATCCAATGGCGCCAGCCCCGAAATCCGGGACACCGAATGCGTGAGAGAACCGCCCGCCTCAACCCTCCGTTAACCATCCCCATTTACGGTTCGGTAAGTATGGCGCGCCTGCGCCGCGCTAGCAGTGGTGACGATGACTGAGGCCCAGCCTGAAACGAAAAGAGGTCGAACGGGCAAGGCCGTCAGCACGCTGCTGCTGGCGGCGAGCGTTCTTGCCTTGCTGCGGCCGATGCCGCTCCAGGCCCAGGAAACCGAACTGCGCGGCGAGGTTTCGGAATCAGCGATCCTGTCGGACCAGCAGCGCAAGGTCAGGCAGATGAGCAGGGCTCGCGCCCAGGATCAGAACACGCCGCAGACTGCGACCGCCGACGCCCCGGCCGACGCC
The DNA here is from genome assembly GCF_003998845.1 of Mesorhizobium sp. M4A.F.Ca.ET.022.05.2.1. Lineage (NCBI taxonomy): Bacteria > Pseudomonadati > Pseudomonadota > Alphaproteobacteria > Hyphomicrobiales > Phyllobacteriaceae > Mesorhizobium > Mesorhizobium sp. M4A.F.Ca.ET.022.05.2.1. The sequence continues at coordinate 4,043 of NZ_RZOJ01000481.1, forward strand.
TATTCGCCGGCAAGTTCCGGCGCGGTGCCGGACGATAGTGATGCGGCAGCCCCCGACGAAAGCATCTTCGAGCAGCCTGCCGCCACCGACGATCCGTTCGCCGACAACCCAGCTCCGCCCAAGCCGCGCCGGACCCCGACCGCCAGGCAGCGCGCCGACGCCACGGGCAAGAAGGCGGACGACAAGGATACGGCTGAAAAGAACAAGAC
>NZ_RZOJ01000482.1:0-4245 GCF_003998845.1 Mesorhizobium sp. M4A.F.Ca.ET.022.05.2.1
TCATTCAGGAGAATGTCAGGGACCTGGGCGGCGGCACGGTAGAGGTAACCCAGCCGACGGCGCAAGGACGCAACATCCGGCGTGTCGGACTCGATTTCGCGCAAGGCGATGTGCTGCTCGAAAGGGGCCGCCTGCTTGATCCCGCGGCACTGTCGCTGGCGGCATCCGCCAACCATCCGTGTTTGAGCGTGGTGAAGCGGCCGCTGGTCGCCATCATCGCCACCGGCGACGAACTGCTGCCGCCCGGCAGCGAGCTTGGTCCCGACCAGATCATTTCGTCCAACGCCTATGGCGTCGCCGCCGCCGCTCAGTCGGTCGGCGCCCGCGCGCTCGATCTCGGCATCGCCGCCGACCGCAAGGAAGCGATCGCCGCGCTGGTCAGGCAGGCCGTCGAGCAGCAGGCCGATGTCATCGTCACGCTGGGCGGCGCCTCGGTCGGCGACCACGATCTGATCCACGACGTGCTGACCGGCGAAGGCATGACGCTCGATTTCTGGAAGATCGCCATGCGCCCGGGCAAGCCGCTGATGTTCGGCCGGATGGGGCGCACGCGCTGTATCGGCCTGCCGGGCAACCCTGTCGCCAGCCTGGTCTGCTCGCAATTGTTCCTGAAGCCCTTGCTGGCGCGACTCGGTGGCTGCGACTTCCGGCAGGACCTGCGCGAGGCACGCCTGGGCACGGCGATGCAGGCCAATGATCTCAGGCAGGATTACGTGCGCGCCGTGGTCCGCGAAGAAGCCGGCTCAATGGTTGCCACCCCCTTCGGCATCCAGGACTCCTCGATGCTGCGCATGCTCGCCGACGCCAACGGCCTTGTCGTGCGGGAGCCCTTCGCCCCGGCTGCAGCCGCAGGCGACGCTTGCCGCGTGCTGATGCTACGCTGAACAAAACGTCAACGCATTCATTAAACTTTAAACGGTTGCGGAACACAACTGGAACAGATAGTGTTTGTTCTGGGTTTGTTTTTCTGATTCTGGTTTCAGAACCCGTGGGGGCCGCCATGCTGACGCGCAAACAACATGAACTCCTGATGTTCATCCATGAACGGCTGAAGGAAAGCGGCATTCCGCCCTCGTTCGACGAGATGAAGGAGGCGCTCGATCTCGCCTCGAAGTCGGGCATCCACCGGCTGATCACGGCGCTGGAAGAGCGCGGCTTCATTCGCCGGCTGCCGAACCGGGCGCGTGCTCTGGAAGTGCTGCGCCTGCCTTACTCGATCGCGCCCGGTCTCAATGCGGCGAAGAAGTTTTCGCCGAGCGTCATCCAGGGAAGCCTGGGACAGGGCAATCTCGGTCGGCAAATCAAACCGGCGTCGCCGTCGCGTACCCCCAGCAATGACGACGACGCTGTGTCGGCGGTGTCGATCCCGGTAATGGGCCGCATCGCCGCCGGCGTGCCGATCGACGCCATCCAGCACCAGACGCATTCGATCTCGGTGCCCCCGGACATGATCTCGGGCGGCGAGCATTATGCGCTGGAGGTCAAGGGCGACTCGATGATCGAGGCCGGTATCTTCGACGGCGATACGGTCATCATCCGCAACGCCGACACGGCGAGCCCCGGCGAGATCGTTGTGGCGCTGGTCGACGAGGAAGAGGCGACGCTGAAGCGCTTCCGCCGCAAGGGCGCATCGATCGCGCTCGAAGCTGCCAACCCTGCCTATGAGACCCGCATCTTCGGCCCTGACCGGGTCAAGGTGCAAGGCAAGCTGGTCGGCCTGATCCGGCGCTACTGAGCCGACGGCGCCAGTTTGACCACCGGTTTTTCGGGTCTCTGGTAAGGCGGCAGTCCCCTCGCCTCGCGAGAGTATTTGCGCTGCTCGTGCCATGGCCGGTAGGGCTTTTCGACCGCGTAGCGGATTGTTGCTTGCGCGCTCGCCGATTGCGGATCGAAGAAGACAGCGGCACTGCCGGAGCGGGCGAGCTGACGTTTGGTGACGACGAGGGCCAGCGAATTCCAGCAGGGACTGTAGGCGGTGGCGTCGTCGATGACGATCAGGTCGGCGAAGGCGCAGGCCGGCCGCGCCGTCTTGCGGTTTTCCGCGAGCGCCACGATTGCGCCTGACGGATGTCGGGCAAGGCATAGCCCGTCCCTGCAGTAAAATGGCGAGCCCGGCGGCAGGTCGAGCGGATCGATGTCGAAGCGTGCATCCCCTGTCTCGAAGGTCTCCGGCTCGACGATGGTCTCGGCCACCAGCGCGCGTTTCCAATTGTCGGTGGTGAATTCGTTCGACCGCACCCGGTTGACGGCGAGCTCGCCGCCTCCGATCGGCATCGCCACCAGATGCGCATCCTCCGAGATCAGCACATCGGGCGTGCGGGTATTGGAAACCGTCAGCAGGCCCGCCAGAGCGAAGGGGATCGCCGCAAGTCTCAGCCAGGTCGTGGCCATGGTCGCGATGACCAGCGCTATCGTCACGAAAAGCACCGACTGGATGGAGATCAGCCCGACGGCATCGACCGGCGAGCGTTCGGAAATCCACCCGGAGATCGCGATCATCGCGGTCAGGCCCTTGCCCATCAGATACAGGAATGGCCAGTCGAGGCCGAACGGCATCGTCAGGGCGCTGGCGACCCCCAGGAACATGACCACCGAAACGATCGGCATGACGGCCAGGTTGGCGACCAGGCTGAGTGGCGAAACGCGCTGGAAGTGCCAGATGGCGAAGAGCGCCGTGGCGCTGCCGGCGATGATCGAGGTCATGGCAAGGCCACCCATCCCCATCACCAGTTTGCGCGACGTAAAGCGAAGGAACGATCGCTTCGGCGGCGGCGTGGTCGTCCTGTCGGCGCGATAGTCGGCCCAGCCGGCATAGGCGCCGACCAGGGCAGCCGTGGCGGCGAAGGACATCTGGAAGCTCGGGCCGACCACTTCGTGCGGCGACACCAGGATGACGGCGATGGCCGAGATCGCCAGATTGCGCATGGTGAGCGCTGCCCGGTCGAACAACACGGCGACAAGCATCACCGCCAGCATGATGAAGCTGCGTTCGGCCGCGACCACAATGCCGGAAAAGACGAGATAGGCGGCGATCGAGACGAGTGCGGCGGCGGCGGCATATTTCTTGACCGGCCGGCGCGAGGCGAAGTCGGGAAACAGCGCAAAGGCCCCGCGCAGCAAGAGCATGATGGTGCCGGCGACCAGCGCCATGTGCAGGCCCGAGATGGAGATGACGTGATAGATGCCGGTGCGCCGCATCGCCTCGTTGATCTCATCGGGGATGCCCGCTCGCACGCCGACTATCAGTGCGGCGGCGATCTCGCCCTCCGGGCCGCCGACCTGGCCGCGGATGTGGTTGGCGATGCTCTCCCGCGCCTTCTCGATCGTGGAAGCCAGGCGCGCCGAGGGCGGCGCATCTTCGCTGGCGATTGTCTTTGGATTGCCAAGGAAAAAGCCGCTGGCGCCGATACCGGAAAAATAGCTGTCGAAGGAGAAGTCGTAGCTGTCGGGCCGCACCGGGCCGGTCGGCTGCAGCAGCCTTGCATAGCCGGTAAGCAGCGAGCCGGCTGTCATATCAGCAGGTACTTTCCGTGCCGAAAGCCGGACCCGCTCCGGCGCGTAGCGCAGCTTTGGGTGAGCGGTGGAGATCACATCGATCGTCAGCCTGACGCGGCCGTTCTCCATTTCCTCCAGGCTAACGAGCCGGCCGGTCAGGCGGGTCTGGATCTCGGAACCGAGCATCGGTGTCGCGGCGCGCCAGGTCTCGACCTTTGCGGCGAGAAAGCCCAAGGCGCAGAAGAACGCCGCCATGAAGAGCAGATGCGTCCTTGGCCGTGGGCGCGAAACGAGCGCGCAGACAGCCATCAGCGCCACTGCCAAAAGCGGCCTGTACAGGTCTGGCTCGGCGTTCAGCGAGAAATAGAAGATCACGCCGGCAGCCAGGAACACCGGCACCAGCAGGAAGCCGATGCCGCGATCAAGCTCGGTCGTGGCCGCGGCGCCGATGCTGCGATGAAACGCCGGCCATGAGACACGGCCAAGCTGCTTGCCGAGCCGCGTGATGGTTGCCATCGGCGAGGCCGGGCGGAATCCGCCGACATCAGGCGGCAAAATCTCTTTGGCCGGACGCGACTCCGGAAGCCAAACCGGCGCTGTTTCGACAGGCGCTGTGTCGGCAAACAGCAGGCGCTCGCTGACGCCAGCTGTCGTCCCCTCGCCCTCCACCGTGCCCCGGCCTCGTCCAGCCATCGGGTCTGCCCCTTGCGCCCCAGACCTCCTATGCTACATGATCGCGCGGAGCGCGAA
>NZ_RZOJ01000483.1:0-4219 GCF_003998845.1 Mesorhizobium sp. M4A.F.Ca.ET.022.05.2.1
GCAGCATGCATGCCAAGCTGCGCAATGCCTCCTCGAGCCGCTCGATCGGCGGCGCGGCAAGCGCAGCCGCACGGCATTCGGCGCGTGTCCGGGGCCCATTGCGAAGGCGCTTGACGGCGTGATCGCGATGCCGCGACGCGCGGCGACGGCGACGCCCGCGGAACAGCAGACCGGCCAGAACGAGCACATGGAAGCGGCAGCACCGGCGACCGGCGCCAAGACCCGGTCGACATCTGGAATTTAGGTTTGAACCGGCGGGCAGCCAGGCTCAGGTCACGGCCGCCTCAGTACCTTTCGCCGCAATAGCATTCGGCCGATGAGATGCGATCGTTCCAGCCGGTATTGCTGAAATCGCGGACCCTTCGATTGAGCTCGATCGACCGGCCTCGCATCCGCGTATCCGAATAGGCGACGAGGGTGCAGCCGCGGCGCACGATCACCGAAGAGACGCGGTCGTTCCAGAACTGGCCGCCACGGAAGCTCACCGAATCGTCCGCCCCCAATTCCAGCGCGCGGCCGCGAAAATACGAGTCCTCGAACATGATGCAGCCCGCTTCGCCGTAAAACTGTGCACTGGCGCTGCCGGCGCAAAATATCGATGCGGCCGCCATCAGGATTGCAACAGATTTCATGGGACGTCTCCTCGTTTGCGCATGGACGCCGTATGATCGGCACGGCGGGAAACGACTTTGCATGGCCGGCACCGGGCAGGCAAGCCGGGGCGTGACAACTAGCGGCTGTCGAACATCCAGCTGCGATCGCGCCACATTTTCTCGCCGACCTGACAATCCACGATCGGCTTGTCCTGGGCGAGGACCATGGGCGGATGGGCCGCCTCGTCGGCCGCCCATTGTGGCGAATCGGGGCCGGCAAGTTCCAGCACCAGCTTGCGGCGGATCGCTTCCGGGAACTGCGTCCAGTCATTGACCGGTATCATGAAGGCGCCGGGACCACCGATGACGCAGTCGCTGTAGTAGCGGTCGAGATCGTTGACGTCGTAGGCGCCGGTGAAGCCGCCGCGCGTCATCAACGGCAGCCCGTTGATGGTGATGCCCTGGCTCACAACGATGTCCCGCGCCAGGTTGACGGGCGCCCCCTGGTTGTTGGGTCCGTCGCCGGAGATGTCGATGACGCGCTTGACGCCCTGAAAGCCGCTTTCGGCGAAGAGATCGCTGCCGAATTCCAGCGCGCCGGAAATCGAGGTGCGCCTTGCGCTGTCCGGCGGGTGGGCGTTGAGCTGCTCGACCACGCGCTCGGCATCGGCGCGATTGGCGATCGCAGTCCACGGCACGATGACACGCTGCCAGTTGTTGCCCGCCCATTCGACATAGGTGACGGCGATTTTGCCATAGGCGCCTTCGGCAATGGCTTTGAGCACGAGATCATGCGTCAAGGCCGCCGCATAGCCATGGCGCTGGATCTCGAGCTCTTCGGGCGACATGGAAAGCGAGACGTCGACGGCCAGAACCAGTTCGATATCGACGGGCTCGGCGGAAGATGCCGGCGCGGTGCCAAGCGCCAACGCCAGCGCGGCGCAGCCCGGAAGGAGATGTCTTGCACTGGCAAAAGCAGACATGCCGCAACGGTAAGCGAGAATCACGGCTGGACAAAGCGAAAAGCCCGGCACGGGGCCGGGCTTCTCATGCAGTTTGAAGAAACTCAGCTGCGCGGCTTCAGGTTCTCGGGATCGTAGAGGGGCTTGTAGCCGACGCCGGCGACCTCGACCGGATAGGTCTCGCCGAAATATTCGACGTTGAGCCTGCGCCCTTCCTGGGCATAGGCCCAGGGCAGATAGGCGAGCGCGATGTTCTTGCCGATGGTCGGGCCATAGGCGACCGAGGTGGTGAAGGAGCGGCGGCCGAGCTTGTCGACCAGCGTCTCGCCGGTTGCCGGATCCAGCACCGGCATGGTGCCGACCGGATAGCGCGCGACGCCGTTCTGATCGATGTTGTCGGTCATCACCAGCGTGCACAGCATGGCCGGCTGATGTTCGCGCGCGCGGTATTCCAGGTGCTTGGCCTTGCCGCAGAAGTCGTTCTCCTTGACCTTCGGACGGGCAAGGTCGGCTTCGAGCAAATTGTACTCGGTCAACAGGTCGGCGTTCTGCAGCCGCAGGCTCTTTTCCATGCGGCGCGTGTTGGCATAGGTCTCGACGCCGAACGGCATGACGCCGGTCGAGCGCAACGCGTCCCAGACGGCCAGGCCGTCCTCGTAGCGCATGTGCAGCTCCCAGCCCTGCTCGCCGACATAGGAGATGCGGAAAGCCGTCACATCCTTGCCGCCGATCCGGATTGGCTTGATCGCGGCGAACGGGAAGTTCTCCTGGATCAGGCCCTCGGGGTTCTCGACAACCTTCTGCAGGGTCGCCCGCGCGTTCGGTCCCCAGATGCCGATGGTGACGTACTTCTCGGTCACGTCGGTGACGGTGACATCAAAACCTTTGTCCTGCGCAGTACGCTGCATGTAACGGAAGTCGCGCGGGCCGGCGTCGGCGCCGTCGATCACCCGGCAGCGATCGGCCATGCGGATAACGGTGAAGTCGGCTCGCACCATGCCTTCCTCGTCGAGGAAGTGGGTGTAGATGCCCTTGCCGATGTTGTTGTCGCCGCCGATCTTGGCCGCGCACAGCCATTCCAGCAGCGCGACATGGTCGGGGCCTTCGACGTCATACATCGAGAAATGCGAGAGATTGACGATGCCGCAGTCTTCGCTCATGGCGAGGTGCTCGGCATTGGAGACGCGCCAGAAATGGCGGTTGTCCCATTCGTCCTCGCGCACCGGCACTCGGTTGCCGTATTTCTCCAGCAGGTGCTCGTTGGCGGCATAGCCGTGGGCGCGCTCCCAGCCGCCCAGCTCCATGAAGTAGCCGCCGAGCTCCTTCTCGCGCTCCCAGAACGGCGAGCGCCTGATGTCGCGACCCTTGGAGAATGGCTCGCGCGGGTGCACCGCCGGATTGTAGACCTTCATCGCCGTCTCGGTGCAGCGATCCCAGATGAACTGCTCCTGCGTCTGGTGCGGGTAGAAGCGCGCATAATCGATGGCGTGATGGTCGATCGAGGTGCGGCCGTCGGTCATCCAGTCGGCGATGAGCTTGCCCATGCCGGGGCCGTCCTTAACCCAGATGGCGACGGCGTACCACAGGCCCCTCACCTTCTGGCTTTCGCCCATCGACGGGCCGCCATCGGTCGTCACCTGCAGCAGGCCGTTGAAGGAGTGGCTCTCATTGTAGCCAAGCTCGCCGAGGATCGGCGTCAGCTCCATGGCGCGCTCGAGCGGCGCAAGGATCTGCTCCATGTCGAGGTCGCGCTGCGAGGGCGACAGCCGCGCCTGGTCCTTTTCCAGGAGGTCGCGCGGATGGCAGAGGCGCGGATTGGTCTCCTCGTAGTAGCCCCATTCGATCTGTCCGCCCTCGGCGGTCTTGGGGTCGCCGGTGTCGCGCATGTAGGCAGAGTTGCCCTGGTCGCGCAGCAGCGGCCAGCCGATTTCCTTGCCGGTGCCGGCGAACTCGTTGTACGGGCCGAAGAAGGTCAGCGGATGGTCGATCGGCATGACGGGCAGGTCCTCGCCGACCAGCGCCGCGGTCAAACGGCCCCAGATGCCGGTGCAGACGACCACATAGTCGGCCATGATCGTACCGCGCTCCGTCACCACGCCCTTGATGCGGCCGTTCTCGACGATCAGCGACTTGGCCGAGGTGTTGGCGAAAGACTGAAGCTTGCCTGAGGCGACGCCCTGGTCGACGAGCTTGCCGGCGACCGTCTGCGAGCGCGGGATGACGAGGCCGGCATCCGGATCCCACAAGCCGCCCTGCACCATACTCTCTTCGATCAGCGGGAACTTTTCCTTGATCTCGGCTGGCTCGATCAGGCGCGCCCGGGTGCCGAAGGATTTGGCCGAAGCGATCTTGCGCTTGATCTCCGCCATGCGGCTGTCGTCGCCGACGCGGGCGACTTCGAGGCCGCCTATGCGGGCGTAGTGGCCCATCTTCTCGTAGAAATCGATCGAATAGAGCGTCGTCCAGCACGACAGGAAGTCGTGACTGGTGGTGTAGCAGAAGTCGGACGCGTGCGCCGTCGAGCCGATATCGGTCGGGATGCCGGATTTGTCGATGCCGACAATATCGTCCCATCCGCGCTCGATCAGGTGATGGGCGACCGAAGCGCCCACGATCCCGCCCAGCCCGACGATGACGACCTTCGCCTTTTCCGGAAACCCTGCC
>NZ_RZOJ01000484.1:0-4203 GCF_003998845.1 Mesorhizobium sp. M4A.F.Ca.ET.022.05.2.1
GATGAGCTTCTTCGTCACCAGTGTCGGTTCCGGCAAGGGCGCCGATCTCGGCGGGCTGAAGGGCGCCGACGCCCATTGCGCCTCTCTGGCCGAAGCCGCCGGCGTCAAGGGCAAGACCTGGCATGCCTATCTGTCGACCGGTGCCGAGGATGCGCGCGACCGCATCGGCAAGGGCCCCTGGTTCAACGCCAAGGGTGAGAAGATCGCCGACGATGTCGCCTCGCTGCACGGCGACGCCAACGCCATCTCCAAGCAGACGGCGCTCAACGAGAAGGGCGAGGTGGTCAACGGCCGCGGCGACAAGCCGAACCGGCATGACGTGCTGACCGGCTCGAAGCCCGACGGCACCAAGATCGCCGACCAGACCTGCGGCGACTGGACGATGAGCGGCGCCGACGGCGCAGCCATGATGGGCCACCACGACCGCACCGGGCTCGACGATTCGGCAGCGGCCAAGTCGTGGAATTCCTCGCATGCCTCGCGTGGCGGCTGCAGCCAGGAGGCGCTGCAGGGCACTGGCGGCGACGGCCTGTTCTATTGCTTCGCCGTCGAATGACGCCTGAAGAGCGGGATTGACATCACGCGGCTGTGATGTCGCGCGCAAGCACCGCGCGCCGGGCGAGCTTTCACCGCTCGCCCGGAGTTGCTAGGATCGGCCGACTCTCCCACACCAACACAGTGAGGAATTCCCATGGCTGCTCCCAGCGTAGCATTGGTCTGGTATCTGGTGATCGCCGGCCCGCAGGGCGGCATGGTGGTCCTGCCCAGCACCTTCGACACCCGCGAACAATGCACCAACGCCATCACCGAATACCAGAAGCAGCCGACACCCCAGGGCTGGGCGGTGCAGTGCGTGCCGAGCGCCTCGCCCTTCACCGACGAAGGGGATGCCGAAGAGCCCTCGGCGCAGTAGCTTCAGCGTTTCACGCTGACTGTCAGCTCAGGCTTGGTGCTGATGGTCTGGAACACCACGCAATAGCGTTCGGTGAGCTTGAGCAGCGAATCGATGCGTTCCTGCGGCTCGTCGGTGTCGAGGTCGAAACTGAGCCGGATGGCGCGGAAGCCGACCGGCGCCTCCCTGGCAACGCCCAGCGTGCCGCGAAAATCGAGATCGCCCTCCGCCTGCACCGTGGCAGCGCCGAGCTTGAACTCCAGAGCCGTCGCCACCGCCTTCAGCGTCACGCCGGCGCAGGCCACCAGCGCCTCGAGCAGCATGTCGCCCGAGCAGAGCTCGAGCCCGGTCCCGCCGGTCGCGGGGTGCAGCCCGGCGATGGCCAGCGCCCTGCCCGTCTCCACCTTGCAAGCGATCGACTGGTCGTCGATCGAGCCCCTGGCGCGAAGCGTGATCAGAGCGCTCGAGGCGTCCTCGCGATAGGCTTCCTTCAGAGGCGCCTGCATGGCCTTGAGTGCGGTGGCGTCCATTTGCGCTCCTTTCGATACTTTGGTGGTTGATAGCACATTATTCCGGCTTGGGTTCCTCACCCCCCTGAAATGGGGGGAGGTGGCTCGGCGAAGCCGAGACGGAAAGGGGAGCGCCCTACGAAGCCCCCTCTCCGTCCGCTTCGCGGCCACCTCTCCGCCGCCCTTGGCGAGGGCGAGGAACCCAAGTCTTGAGACGCCCCTTTGACTTCGACCCTCTCGACCATACCTATGCGGAAGTCGTTCCCGCGGAGGCATCATGCGGTTCAAGCTGAAACTCGTCCCCCTGCTGGCTCTTGCCGCCTTCGCCCAGCCGGTCCTTGCCGGGACCACCGAGCCGCCGGCGCCAGCGGGCGGCGTGCTGTCGCTCTTGCCGCAGCCGCAGACGACGAACCATTCGATCACCATCGCCGGACGCAAGCTCGACTATCAGGCCAAGGCCGGCACGCTGTCGCTGCTTTCCGGCAGGGGCGATGTCACGGCCGAGATTTTCTACGTCGCCTATACGCTGCCGCCGCCAGCGAATGCGGCGAAGGAACCCCACCGCCCGATCACCTTCGTCTTCAATGGCGGCCCCGGCGCGGCCTCCGCCTATCTGCATCTCGGCGCGCTCGGCCCGCGCATCATCGCCACCGGAGCCGACGGGGAATTCCTGCCCTCGCCGCAAAAACTGATCGACAATCCGGACAGCTGGCTCGACATGAGCGACCTCGTCTTCGTCGATCCAGTCGGCACCGGTTACAGCCGCGAGGCGCCCGGCCAGGACACGCACGATTTCTGGGGCGTCAATCAGGATGCCAGTTCGATCGGCGCCTTCATCCGGCTCTATCTGGCGCAGAACGGCCGCACTGCTTCGCCGCTCTTCCTCGCCGGCGAAAGCTATGGCGGCTTCCGCGCGGCTCTGCTGGCGAGGACGCTGCAGGAAGATGTCGGCATCAGCCCCAGCGGCATCGTGCTGATCTCGCCGGCGCTGGAATTCATGCTGGTGCAGCCAGACGAATTCGAGCCGCTGCACTGGGCGCTGGAACTGCCATCGCTGGCGGCGGTGCGCCTGCGCAGCGAAGGCGTCAGCGGCGATGCGTTGCGGGAAAAGCTCGCCGAGGTCGAACATTATGCCATGGGCGACTACCTGACCGCCTTGGCCGGCGGGCTGGAGCAAGGCGGACGGCTGGCGAGCCAGCGCGTGTCCGACATCACCGGCCTGCCGCTCGACCTCGTCCAGCGGAATTTCGCCCGCATCCCGACATCGCTGTTCGCAAGGGAATTCGCCCGCGCCAAAGGCAAGGTGCTGAGCCCCTATGACGCTACAATCGGCACCGCCGACATCGCGCCCGAGAGCGCCCGCATCGCCGGTCCCGATCCGGTGCTCGACCGCAGCGTGCCGGCGCTCACCTCGGCCTTTGTCGGCTATATCAGCGACGAGCTCAATTTCCACACCGATATCAGCTACCGCCTGCTCAACGGCGACGTCACCCACAATTGGGACTACGGCACCTCGCGGCAAGGTTATGCCGGCGTGATGGACGATCTGCAGCGGGCCCGTTCGCTGAACCCAGCCCTCGGCGTCGTCATCGTCAACGGCTACACGGACCTCGTCACGCCCTATCTCGCCTCACGCTACCTGGTGAACCAGGTCCCACCGCTCGCCGATGCCAGGCCCATCCGCGTCGATGTCGTGGAGGGCGGGCACATGATGTATTTCAGGCCGGACGGCAGGCGCGCGCTGAAGGAGGCGGCGGCGGAGCTCTACCAGGCAACGCAATAGGGTCGTGTCCTGATCGGCGGAGCGAGGCATCATCGCGACAGGCCGGTTTAGCGGCGGAGCGTGCCCTTCGGGGCGGTCGTGAGGTCACGAACTGGTGCCAGCAGCTGGCGGACGGCGCCCGGAGAGGGCTTCGACCGCGTCTTCGATGCCGACAACCTGCCGCTCGACGTCCTCCAGATACAGTCGCCCGGCCGCAATCCGGCCGTCGACGATCTCGAACAGCGTGACCCCGCGCATCTCGAAGGGCTGCCCGTCGCGGCGAGTGCCGGACCAATGCCATTCCGTCCAGGTCGTGTCACCGTCCTGGACCGAGCGCGTGACCGTCGCGTGGAAGTCAGGGATGCCCGCGAACATGGCCTCCCAGTTGGCGCGCATCTGGTCGCGCCCGACAAAGGCTCTGCCCGGATGGGCCGGCTGTACGCTGCGGTAGTTCTCGTGGATGAGTGCGGTGACAGCGTCGAGCTGGTGCGCGTTCATCGCCCTCACCAGTCGATCGATCACATCAGTCATCGGAATTCCCGGACTTATGCAGCGCACGCATTGGCGCACCCTCTCCTTAGTCCGCTGCCCGAGCGAGCCACGCCGATCAATCCGCAAGCCTCAAAATTACCTGATTGGGCTGTGGCCGTCCAGCATTGCAAGGCGCCGGACATGGGCTTGCTCGGCCCCGTCAGGTGGCTTTTGTCCATGCGAGCTGCAGGCCGTCAGCCTGTGCCCCAACGCAAGGCCGGAGCTGGCGTAGCGCCGCGCTGGCCATCGCCCGTATAGGCTGGTCCTGTTGGGCCAGGGGTTGGCTCAGCTCCAAGCAAGCAACGTCCGCAGGCCGGTGCCGCATGGCCGATGTCGCCATTCTCGAAAGCCGCGAAAGGGTGCTGGCCGCCATCCTCGGTGCTGGCCGCCATCCTCTTGACGGGCGGCGCCTATTTCCTGTTTTCGGCGCTGGACGCCGCGATCAAGCTGCTGGTCGCCGGCGTCAGCGTCTGGCAGATCATGTTCTTCCGGTCGATCACGATCCTCGC
>NZ_RZOJ01000485.1:0-4184 GCF_003998845.1 Mesorhizobium sp. M4A.F.Ca.ET.022.05.2.1
ACCGACCAGGGTTTCGGATTGCGCGCTGTCGCCGGCGAGGCCAGCGGCTATGCGCATTCGAGCGATCTTTCGGAAGCCTCGCTGCTGCGCGCCGCGGACGCCGTCTCGGCGGTCAAGGGCGGCTATTCCGGGACGCTCGCCGCGGCACCCGCCCGCACCAACCGCCATCTCTATGGCGAGGAAAACCCGATCCCCTCGCCTTCCTTCGAAGCCAAGGCGAAGCTTCTGCAGGAGATCGATGCCTGGCTGCGCGCCGAGGATCCGCGCGTGCGACAGGTGACGGCTTCGCTGGCGGCGTCCTGGCAGCATGTCGAGATCGTGCGCGCCGACGGCCAGATGGTGCGCGACATCCGCCCGCTGGTCAGGATCAACGTCGCGGTCGTGGTCGGCAGCGGCGACCGCCAGGAGAGCGGCTCCTACGGCATGGGCGGCCGCAAGAGTTTTGGCGAATTCCTGGTCGAGGAGAGCTGGAAGCACGCCGCCAAGGAGGCGTTGCGCCAGGCGCTGGTCAATCTAGAGGCCGTGCCGGCGCCGGCCGGCACATTCGACATCGTGCTGTCCAGCGGCTGGCCTGGCGTCATGCTGCACGAGGCCGTCGGCCACGGGCTGGAGGGCGACTTCAACCGCAAGAAGACCTCGGCCTTCGCCGGGCTGATGGGTAGCCAAGTGGCGGCCAAGGGCGTCACCGTGGTCGATGACGGCACGCTCGCCGAACGGCGCGGCTCGCTCACCGTCGACGACGAAGGCACGCCCTCGGCCCGCAACGTGCTGATCGAGGACGGCAAGCTCGTCGGCTACATGCAGGATCGCCAGAACGCGCGGCTGATGGGCATGAAGGCGACCGGCAACGGACGGCGCGAGGGCTATGCGCACCAGCCGATGCCGCGCATGACCAACACCTACATGACTTCAGGCGACATGCAGCCGGAAGAGATCATCGCTTCGGTCAAGAACGGCATCTACGCCGTCTCCTTCGGCGGCGGCCAGGTCGACATCACGTCCGGCAAATTCGTGTTCGGCTGCACCGAGGCCTACATGATCGAGGACGGCAAGGTGACGCAGCCGATCAAGGGCGCGATGTTGATCGGCAACGGGCCCGACGCCATGCATCGCGTCACCATGGTCGGCAACGACATGAAGCTCGACAATGGCATCGGCATGTGCGGCAAGGCCGGACAGGGCGTGCCCGTCGGCGTCGGCCAGCCGCATCTGCGGATGAACCAGATGACGGTGGGCGGCACCAGGGTTTGAGCGATTACCGCCTTCGCTTCGGCTTCTCCAGCAGCGCGACGGCCTCGACATGCGGCGACCACAGGAACTGGTCGATCGGCGTCACGCTCATCAGCGTGTAGCCGCCGTCGATCAGGATGCGCAGATCCCGCGCCAGCGTCACCGGGTTGCAGGACACGGCGGCCACCAACGGCACGTCCGAGCGGGCGATCTGCTTCGACTGATCCTCGGCTCCGGCGCGCGGCGGATCGAAGACCACGCCGTCGAAGGCATTCAGCTCCTTGAAAGTCAGCGGCCGCCGAAACAGGTCGCGGCGCTCGCTGGTCACCCGCTTCAGGCCGCTGGCGAAGCGGAAGGCGCGGTCGAGCGCAGCAAGCGCCGGCGCATCGCCTTCGACGGCATGGACCTCCGACTTGGCGGCCAGGCGCAGCGCGAAGCTGCCGCAGCCGGCGAACAGGTCGGCGAGCCTTTTCGCACGGGAAAGGTGCTCGCCGACGAGGCCGGCCATGGCCTGCTCGGCCGCTTCGGTCGCCTGCAGGAAGGCGCCCGGCGGCACGGCGACAGGCACACCCCCGAACTGCACGACCGGCTTCCTCGGCTCGACGACGATCTCGCCGTCGACGGAAAGCCTGGCCAATCCCTCGGCAAGAACGAAGTTCGACGCGATGCGGCGCTGGTTCTCGCCGAGCTTGCCGGCATCCTGAACCGCGACATCGAGGCCGGAAGCGGTCACGGTGACGGTCATGTGGAAGGGTTTTGGCGTGGCTGCGACCAGCCCGGCCAGCCTTCGCAGGCGATCGAGCGCGGAAACGATCGCCGGCAGCGAGATCGGGCATTCCTCGATCGGGATGATCTCCGAGGAGAGCGCGCGCACGAAGCCAAACAGCATGCCGGCCTCGGTGCGTCTGGCGCTGAAGACGACCCGACGGCGAGTCTCGGGCGCGCAAGCCACCAGTGCATCGACCTTGCAGGCAATGCCCTTCGCCTTCAGCGCCTGCGCGACCCTGTCGCGCTTCCATTGCCGATAGGCTTCGGCCTCGAAGTGCTGAAGCGCGCAGCCGCCGCATTCGGTGAAATGCCGGCAGGCAGGATCGACGCGGAGCGGCGATGCTGCCAGCACCGACATCAGCGTGGCGCGATCCCTCTCGCGAGCCGCCGTGACGGTCTCGCCCGGCAGCGTGAAGGGGACAAAGACCTCACCGCTCTCCGTCTCGGCAATGCCGTCGCCCTGCGAGCCAAGCCTGGCAATGCTGAAGCGCGCGCTCACGTCGCGCCATCCTTGATCGCGCCAAGGAGGAATTCGCGGTTGCCGTCGCCGCCCTCGATCGGCGAGGGATGCAGCCCCAGCACGCGCCAGCCGGGAATGCCGCCAAGCCAATCGCCAACCAGGCTGGCAACGCGCTCGGCATCGGCTGGATCCTTGAGCAGGCCACCCTTGCCGATCGCTTCGCGGCCGGCCTCGAATTGCGGCTTTACAAGCAGCAGCGCTCTGGCGCCGCCTGCGGCCAAGGCGAGCGCCGGTGGTAGCGCCAACCTCAGCGAGATGAAGCTGACATCGCAGACGACGAAATCGGGAGCGAGGCCGCCAAGATCGGCGGCGGACAGATCGCGGGCGTTGAGGCCCTCGATGACCGTGACGCGCGGATCGCCGGCGATGTCGGGATGCATCTGGCCGTGGCCGACGTCTATCGCGGTGACATGGGCTGCGGCGCGCTCGAGCAGCACCTGGGTGAAGCCGCCGGTCGAGGCGCCGATGTCAAGCGCCTCGCTGCCGGTGGAGTCGAGACCGAAGTGGTCGAGACCGGCGATCAGCTTCAACGCCGCGCGCGACACGTAGCCTTGCGCCGGATCATCGATGGCGATGTGGCAATCGGTCAGGACGCCCTGGCCGGGCTTGCGGGCAACAGCGCCGTCGACCGTCACGGTGCCGCGCTCGACGGCGTCGCGGGCGCGCGAGCGGCTGGCGAACAGGCCGCGCTGGACGAGCAATTCGTCGAGCCGCTGGCGAGGACTGGCTGGCAATGCGGAGTTCATCGGCCTTCCTTGGCGAAAGCCGGTCGCGAAGGCAAGGACATTGGCACAGGGGCACTAGAAGATGGTTCGCGAGACCGGCCGCTCGACAGCCGGCGCCAGGCCGTCATTGGCATTGCCAGAGGCCTGCCGGCGTGGCGGATCGACCGGCACCGCCGGCGGAGTGTCGGGCAGGACGACCAGTTGTGGAACCTGCTTGTAGGAAAAGCCGCCGCGGATATCGCCGATCTTGCCGGCGACAATGTCCATCACCGCCTTTTCGAGGGTGCGGTCGTAGCGCGTCTCGGCCCTCGCCGGCGCAGCGGTCAGCGCCAAAAAGGCGATGCCACACACAAACCTGTTCATTGTCGTTGCCCCGTGTCCCTGGGAGGCTTCTAGCAGGCCGCCGTTGAAAAACGGCCAAGAGACAGGGTAATCAAAGCGGCAAACGGCAGCGTAAACAGTTGGTTACAACCGCAAGCCGGCAAAGTGATTCAGAGGCCTCAGACTTTGATTCAGGCGCGCTGGGCCTGTGCAGCCTGGCCCAGGGCGACGAAGACGGTCCGCACGATGCCCGCCGTGTCCAGTCCCGCGTCGGCATACATTTTCTCGGGCTTGGCGTGGTCGGTGAAAGCGTCCGGCAGCACCAGCGGCCGCACCTTGAGACCGCTTTCGAGCAGTCCTTCGTGGGCGAGGAAATGCAGCACCTGGCTGGCAAAACCGCCGACCGAGCCCTCCTCGACCGTCACCAGCACCTCATGCGAACGGGCGAGCCGGCGGATCAGATCCTCATCCAGGGGCTTGGCGAAGCGGGCGTCGGCGACGCTGGTCGAAAGGCCCGCCGCGCCGAGTTCCTCGGCCGCCGTCAGGCAATCCTGCAGGCGGGTGCCGAAGGAGAGGAGCGCCACCTTGGTACCCTCCTTGAGGACGCGGCCCCTGCCGAT
>NZ_RZOJ01000486.1:0-4161 GCF_003998845.1 Mesorhizobium sp. M4A.F.Ca.ET.022.05.2.1
GGTGACGAAGAAGCTCATCTTCGCGTCTTGCGAAAGGGCGGCGCCCGCCGTGACGGCAAGGGCGGCGGCAGTCGCGGTGGCGGCAACGAGAATGAGTTTGCGCATGGCGGTCCTCCGGTTTCGAATGTTCTACATTCGAAGAACGTAGCCGGAGGCGCATTTAATCCCTGACGCCGGTCCCCCAAATGCAGCGGTTTGGGAAACGACATGCAGATAAGCGCCGAAGCTCTATTCCGGTTGCCGGTAGGCGACGAAGCGGTCGTGCTTGGCCTGGAAGATCAGTCCGGTTTCCTTCAGCTCCGGACTTGCCAGCGGCAGGATGCGCCTGGCGATCTCGGACGGATGCGGCAGCGTCTCCGGATCCTCGCCGGGGACGGCCTGCGCGCGCATGGCGGTGCGGGTGGCGCCGGGGTCGGCGGCGTTGACCCGCAGCGGCAGGCTCTGCGTCTCGTGCGCCCAGGAGCGCATCATCGTCTCGACCGCCGCCTTGGAAGCTGCGTAGGGCGCCCAGAAGGCGCGCGCCGAATGCGCCGCGTTGGAGGACATGATGATGGCGCGGCCGGCATCGGAGAGGCGGAGCAGCGGATCGACCGAGCGGATCAGCCGCCAGGTCGAGGTGACGTTGATCGTAATCACCTTTTCGAAGGTCTTGGCCTCGACATGGCCGATCGGCGAGATGACACCGAGCACGGCGGCATTGGCCACCAGTATGTCGAGTTTGCCCCAGCGCTCGTGGATGGCGCCGCCGAGCCGGTCGATGCCGGCCATGTCGGCAAGGTCGAGCGGCACCAGCGTGGCCTCGCCCTTGCCGGTCCTGTCATGCTCGGCCTTGATCTGGTCGTCGAGTTCCTCGAGCCCGCCGACGGTGCGGGCCACCGCGATCACATGCGCGCCGGCGGCGGCCAATTCCTTGGCCATGAAATAGCCGATGCCGCGCGAGGCGCCGGTGACGACCGCCAGGCGGCCGGAGAGGTCGAGGGTCATGCGAGAGCTTCCGTGAGGTGATCCGGCCTATGCGCCGCTCGTCGCCAGCAGCGACAGAGTGCGCACATTGTCGTGGCCTTCGAAGTCGAGCAGGCGGGTCGGGGATTGGCCGGTGAAGCAGGCGTCGCAGAATTGCGGCTGGTCGTTGTCGCGGCGCGCCTCGCCGACGGCGCGGTAGAGCCCGTCGATTGACAGGAAGCCGAGCGAATCGACACGGATGAATTCGGCCATCTCTTCGACCGACATGCGCGAGGCGAGCAGCTTCGACTTCTCCGGCGTGTCGACGCCGTAGAAGCACGACGCGCTGGTCGGCGGCGAGGCGATGCGCATATGCACCTCCCTGGCGCCGGCGTCGCGCACCATCTGCACGATCTTCTGGCTGGTGGTGCCGCGCACGATCGAATCGTCGACCAGCACCACGCGCTTGCCCTCGATCATGCGCCGGTTGGCGTTGTGCTTGAGCTTGACGCCCATGTGGCGGATCGAATCGCCGGGCTGGATGAAGGTGCGGCCGACATAGTGGTTGCGGATGATGCCGAGCTCGAAGGGAATGCCGGCGGCCTGGGAAAAGCCGATGGCCGCCGGCGTGCCGGAATCCGGCACCGGCACGACGATGTCGGCCTCGACCGGGTTTTCCTGCGCCAGCTCGGCGCCGATGCGCTTGCGCACCTCGTAGACGTTGCGGCCCTCGACCGAAGAATCCGGCCGCGCGAAATAGACATATTCGAAGATGCAGAAGCGGGTCTTCTGCGGCTCGAACGGGAACAGACTCTCGATGCCCTTGGAGGTGATGACCACCATCTCGCCGGGCTTGATGTCGCGCACGAAGCGGGCGCCGATGATGTCGAGCGCGCAGGTCTCGGAAGCGAGGATCCAGGCGCCGTCGAGGTCGCCCAGCACCAGCGGCCGGATGCCCAGCGGATCGCGGCAGCCGATCATCTTCTTGGCCGTCATGGCTACCAGCGAGAAGGCGCCCTCGACCTGGCGCACCGCGTCGATGAAGCGCGAGTTCAGGTCGCGCTCCTTGCTGGTGGCGACCAGATGCAGCAGCGTTTCGGTGTCGGAGGTCGAGGAAAAGATCGAGCCCTGCTTCTGCAGCGCGCGCTGCACCGTCAGCGCATTGGTGAGGTTGCCGTTGTGGGCGACGGCGAGACCGCCCTCGGAGAGTTCGGCGAAGAAGGGCTGGATGTTGCGCAGGCCGGCGCCGCCGGTGGTGGCGTAGCGCGTATGGCCGATGGCGCGGTTGCCTTGCAGGCTGTCGATGACGCGCTGCTTGGTGAAGGTGTCGCCGATCAGGCCGACATGGCGTTCGACATGGAACTGGCTGCCGTCATAGGAAACGATGCCGGCGGCTTCCTGGCCGCGATGCTGGAGGGCGTGCAGGCCCAGCGTGACGATTGCCGCCGCGTCCTGCCGGCCGAAAATGCCGAACACGCCGCATTCGTCGTGGAAATGGTCGTCGGCCTCGGCGGATAGCACGTCGCCTGCGTCTGCCATCGAAACTGCCATGAGGGGCTCAAGCTCCGCTAAAATCGCCATATAAGGCGATCGCTCGTCGAAAGCAACGCATGCCTTGCGGCGTTCACACCAACGTCAATCCCCGGGGAAGCGCCCGCCTTGCCGCGGGCGCTCGTCTTGGCGGCGATCAGTTTGCCGGCGCCGGAGTGGCGGGAGCCGGCGCCGGCGCGTTGTCGGCAGGGGCTTCGCCTTCATTGTCATCGACCGGCGCATCGGCGTCATCGCCGTTTGCCGGCGGTTCGGCCGCCGGCTGGTCGGTCGTCGCGCCGGGCGCCGCCGGAGTTTCAGCCGCGGGCTCGCCCTTGTGGGTGTATTTGTTGACGAGCTCTTCCGTGTTCTCCGGCAGCAGGCTTTCGAGCTTCGCGCCGATCGTCTCCAGCAGCGGCCGCGACTTGGCGTTGGCGACCCAGCCCGGCGCCTTGGCCCCGGCCAGCCAGTTGAAGAACAGCAGCGCCACCGCGACCACCAGGATGCCGCGCGCCGCGCCATAGAGGAAGCCGAGCGTGCGGTCGAGCGCGCCGATCCGGGAATCGATGATCCAGTCGGCGAGCTTCATGGTGATGACCGAGACGACGATCAGCGCGATGACGAAGACGATGCCGGCGGCCGCCGCCATGGCGATCTTGTCGTTGTCGACATAGGGCTGAACGTAAGGCAGCACCGGCTTGTAGAAGAAGAAGGCCGCCACCGCCGCCGCCACCCAGGAGACGATGGAGAGTACCTCGCGCGAGAAGCCGCGCACCATGGCGAGCATCGCCGAGACCAGGGTGAAGCCGACGAGAATTCCGTCAAGCAGCGTAATCGGCATGTCCTTCGCCCCACTCCATGTCTCTACCGCTCGACGAGCCGCGTCATTCTTGCTCCTCGGCGCGGCTGCGCCGTGAGCCGGCTATGCGCGCGACGAGGTCGGCAAGCTCGGTGGGCTGGAAAGCGCCGGCCCCGATCCCCCCAGCGCCATTGCCACCGACAAGGTCCTCGCTGCCCAAGGGCAGTACCGCGCTACCGAAACCCAGCTTTTCGGCCTCTTTGAGGCGCTGCTGCGCATGCGCAACCGGCCTCACCGCACCCGACAGGCTGATTTCGCCGAAATAGACGCAATCGGCAGGAAGGGCAAGACCGGTGAGCGACGAAACCAGCGCGGCGGCGACCGCCAGATCGGCAGCCGGCTCGCTGATCCGGTAGCCGCCGGCAACGTTGAGGTAGACGTCATGCTGGCCGAAGCGCACACCGCAATGGGCCTCCAGCACCGCGAGCACCATCGACAGCCGCGCGCCGTCCCAGCCGACGACAGCGCGGCGTGGCGTGCCGAGCGAGGAGGGCGCCACCAGCGCCTGGATCTCGACCAGCACCGGACGCGTGCCCTCCATGCCGGCGAAAACGGCCGCTCCTGGCGACTTCGCGTGGCGCTCGCCGAGAAAAAGCTCGGACGGGTTGGCGACTTCGCGCAGGCCCTTGTCCGACATCTCGAACACGCCGATCTCGTCGGTCGGCCCGAAGCGGTTCTTCACCGTGCGCAGGATGCGGTAGTGGTGGCCGCCTTCGCCCTCGAAATAGAGCACGCCGTCGACCATGTGCTCGACGACGCGCGGACCGGCGATCTGGCCTTCCTTGGTGACATGACCGACGAGCACGATCGCCGGTCCGCGCGTCGTCGAGCAC
>NZ_RZOJ01000487.1:0-4158 GCF_003998845.1 Mesorhizobium sp. M4A.F.Ca.ET.022.05.2.1
GCAGGATATCGCGCAGAGCGGATGATTTTCTTGCCAAACGGGCGGGAGCGGCGGTGGAAGCGAATGCCGGCTATGCGGAGCAACAATTCGGCTCCAACTCCTGACCTGCATTTGGACAGGGCAGTTGACCGCCGCGCTCGCTGCTCTTCAAGGGCAATGAGTTCGGCCACACCGATCTAGAAGCACTTAGCCCCGACCGGCCAGCGAAGCCGAATAGCGGAAGCGCCAGAAAAAAGAGCAGCTATCCGTTGCTCTTGCCGCCGCCCTATCCCTTCTTGCCAGGACCGTAGGATTTTCCGGGATTGCTGGGGTCGTGCTTGCCGGGGTCATTTCCATGACCGTTGTTGCCATCATCCGTTGGCGGGGCCGGCGGGTCCGGCGGATCCGGCGGATTGGGTGTGCCCGGACTGGGTGGACTGGGCGCCCGTTGCTGCTGCGGCCGCGGCGTATGCTCCTGCTGAATGGCGGCCGTAAGCCCGCAATTTCCGCCCGTACCGAAGCCTCCCGAAAGCTGCTGAGTGCCGGTCAGAAACGGCAACGCCCGCTGGGTGCCGAGTGCGGTGAGCACAGATCGATTGACCTTGGTAACGTCGCTCATGGCGCCTGATGGCGACGCGACCACACAATCGCAGCGCTGCTTCAGTTCCCGGCATCCGCCACCGCTGCAGAACCGAGCCGACCCCTTCAGGAGCACGACGGCGGTTTTGCCGTTGGGCGCGATGTGAACATCGAATGCTGTTCCCCGCACGCCTATCGTGCCTGCAGGCGTGACGATCTGGTAGGCGGACGAGGACGAACTTCCGCTTATCCAGCGAAACGTTCCCTTGGCAGCGCGGATGGTAAGGTTCTTCACCGAATTATCATCGTTGAAGACGTACTTGTCGATGACGACGGAAGAACCCCACCCTACCGCCAGCTTGGTGCCATCCATGAACACGAATTGGCCAAGCCCGGTATTGGATGTCCTGATACGTTCGTCCCGGTGAACGGGTGCGCTGACCACCAGCGGTCCGGTTGCGCCGGTGACGGCAGTCTTGATCACGACTGCCTTGCCGACTGTTTCGGCGGCGGCTATCGGTGTCGCATTGTTGAGCGTCGCGGCAAGCGCGACAACAGCAACCCACCTCAAGGACGGCATTGCATCCTCCTGTAAGATCGATCTTTATTAGCAATTTCTTTATTAGCACATGTACCAAAGGTTGTCTTTACGGGAGGGCATACGTCAATTTGAGTAGACATGACTCGTTTCCGCAGGCGAAGCTCGCTCGGCAATTCGCAATTCGGCGGCGACCCGATGAACGGCCATCTGGACGAAATTCGCATCACGGTCGGTCATAACCGTTACGGGCTCGGACACGAGCTTCACGCCGCCGACTGCGGCTTTTCCCAAGGTCAGAAAATGCCGCGCGGTGCAAGGCAGGCATACTGGGCCGGCCTCAATGCGTCAGCGGTTGAACTTGCCTTCGTAGCCGTAGGAAATGTCACTCGGCAGACTGAGCGCTGCTTGCCGGAATTCGAGATTGAATATCTGATCCGTATACCGGCCATCGTTCAACAGCCCGTCCCATGCGAAGAACGCGGCAACCGCGACAAGGATGAGCATAAACGTTCGCATCGGAACCCCCTCTCTCAAGAGGGCTGAAGCTCTCCCATGGAATGCTTGCGCATCCTCAACACCAGCAAGCGCGTGGCCGCGAACGGTGTCATGACGAGAAACGTCATCGCGACGCTGATGAGGAATGACAACTGACAGAATGCGCTGGGAACGTTACAAACAGCTTCCATAGACCTAACCCCTTCAAACCACGGTTACTCTGGTGGCCTCCCTCCGCCCGCTCTCCAAGCATGATCCTGCTTCGGCAGAAATACAAGAGGTTGCTAATATAAGATTGTCATCGCTTTGCTCTCCGCTGGCCAGCGACGCGCTCGACTTGATGGATGCCGGTTGCGACCTGGAGGAGACTGCCGACGACGAATTCACGCTCGGATGGACAGAGCGCGGTGCCAGCTTTGGGCACCGACAATACTGACAGCGAATTGATTGGAGGAATCCGGCAACCAAGGCCGTCATTGCTGCGGGTATCTCAGCCGTCTTCACAGGCCCCCAGCGCTTCGGCCTGGCTGATGATCCTTTGTACCGCCAGGGCTTGAAGAACTGCCGATCTGAAATCGCCTCGGGCACCGTCGGCGGCGAAGGCAGCGGAGCCGCGAACGCCTCGCCATCACGCAGAAAGCCGAGCACTACCTCGTCGGGCGCCGCAATGAAGCCTTGCGGATGCTCTTCCGTTTCGCACCCCCATCCGACTGGACGACAAAGCCGTTTTCGACCAAGACAAAGTTAGTCATCTATAAGCTCTTCACCAGGATTGAGTTATGGCATTCAAGAAATTGCGTATTAAGCTTGGGTTGCTTGCCGGGCCGGATACGATACCGCGCCATGCGAGAGTCGGCCGAGAGACCCACGGCGTAAATGCCAGCACGTTTCTGAACTGCACCGCAAAATCGCCGGTAGAAATAGGGGCTTTTTGCTCGGTTGGTCCGGGCGTGCTCTTTCTGTGCCAGGCCGATCACCCCACCGACACGGCTTCGACCTTCCCTTTTCAGTCCAGGATATTCCGGCAGAAAAAGAACCTGGAATATTTGATGTCCAAAGGACCGATCATAGTCGGGAATGATGTCTGGATCGGCGCTCGGGCCGTCATCCTGTCCGGCGTGACCATCGGCGACGGCGCCGTCATAGCTGCCGGCAGCGTCGTAACTAAAGACGTGGCGCCCTACACGCTGGTTGGCGGCAACCCTGCCAAGGTCATTAAGCGGCGTTTCGCTGACAAGACGATAGCGAGCTTGCAGGAAATCAAATGGTGGAACTGGCCTGACGCAAAAAGCCGAGCGCGCAGCGTTTGACTTGCCCGCCGAAGAGTTCGCCCGCCGCTATCTTCAGGTTCGCCAGAGCTGAACACGGCTATAAACTTCCGTTCCGCCGAAATTGTTTGCATAGCCGTAACCCGTTGAGGCGCGCGTTCTTTCAACGCGATGCTCCAACCGAGAAGTTTTTCCCCGCGACGATGGGGGCCGCGCCGAAGCTGCGGGTTACGCCATCCGATCCGAAGCCGGACCGTTCTGACGTGCCGTAGGCAGCAACAACAGCATCTGTCACGTTATAGAGTCGCGTCTGCATGAGGCCCACCGCCCAGGATGGGGCAGACCACTCAACCACCCCCGCTACCGTGGCCGTAAATGTGTTTGAAGAAACGGAAATGAACCCAAACGGGTCGCGAACTTCAGTGTTCAGGTCGCCTGCCACGAACCTGCCGTTGCGCCACCGCCATGTGTGCCTGCGGCTTTCTGATCCTCAACAATGGCTGCCGGGGCGGCAGCGCCTGGTAGAGCATACCTCGCGTCCAAAAGAGTGGTGTAGTTGCCCATGGCGACGATTTCATAGGCGGCGGCGCCCATCGACCAGCCGCTAGGCGGCGTATGCACTCGGGCGGTGCAAAGCCATAATGGCCGCGCCGGTGCCGTTGCCCTGCAGCATGACTTCGCCGAGATTGCCGGCAGCGTTCGCCATAGCGCTGTTGCCGGTGGCGCCGCCGACGAAGGACAGCCGGGCGGTGAAAGTGCTTGCCGCCGCCTTGAACAGGGCTATGGCCTGTTGAACAAAGCCCGTGGTTGCGATACGGGTCGAGTTGTGACTACCGCCAGGCGTCGGGGCCGGAGGGGCGCCAGCAAGCGCCGCGTTGAGTAGCGGGGCCTTCTGCACCGGGGCGGCGAGAATGGTTGCCACGTCAACGTCTGCGGACTGAAGCGCCGCGATGAGGCCGGCAATCAGCAGGCAGGATTGTAGTCTGCTGAGAGTTGTAAGGGTCGGCGAAGACGCCGAGCTCTGTGAAACCTCATATCGGGGTTCGCTGTTAGAGCAGCCGGCGACAGCCGCAACAGCCAGGCAAAGAACTGCAGTTCACATTTCCCCCTCTATATCGCATGAGGAGCGGGAGCGTGACAGGTATCGCCCGCGCCGACAAAGCCGGAGGGATATTGGCCAAAAATTGGACAGCGAAGGGAGATTGTCAGCAAAGTGCTTGCTGGTACGCCCAAGGGGAATCGAACCCCTGTTACCGCCGTGAAAGGGCGGTGTCCTGACCGCTAGACGATGGGCGC
>NZ_RZOJ01000488.1:0-4148 GCF_003998845.1 Mesorhizobium sp. M4A.F.Ca.ET.022.05.2.1
GTCAAGGACGTCAATCGCGGCCGCTTCATCAAGGTCGACGCTGTCATGGAGCCGCCGCCGCAATCCGAGAGCAGACCGCTGCCGAAGCTGAAGTCCGGCTTGACGCTCGAGATCGCCGCCAAGGAACTAACCAACTCTTCCTATGACGCGGCCTTCGTCACCGCAGACAGCGGCCAGCCGCTCGGGTTGATTTCCCTGCGGCAGATCACGGCGGCTCTATCATCCGGGTCGGCCGCGTGAAGATACGCAATTAGCGTCCTCCGGACGCTGATGAACGTTCCGAACTGGATAAGCGCTCCGGGGCTTGCCGGGGCGCTTTGACAAGAAAGCTCGCAGAAGGGCCGAATGACGCATTGGTCGAAACCGCCATTCCATTGACGGAGAACTATCTTGAAATTCGAAGGCATCTACACACCGGCGATCACGCCGCTCGGCCCCGATGGGCGGATCGATAACGCCGCGTTCGCGGACGTTCTGGAGTCACTTATTGAAGCCAAAGTGCACGGCATCATCATTGGCGGATCGACCGGCGAATACTACGCCCAGAGCACCCAGGAGCGCTTCGCTCTCGGCGCCTACGCCAAGAAGGTGATTGGCACCCGCATCCCCCTCATCATCGGCACGGGTGCTATCAGGACCGAAGACTCGGTCGAATACGCCAAGGCGGCGAAAGAGATCGGCGCCGACGCGATCCTCGTATCGTCGCCGCCCTACGCCTTGCCGACGGAGCGCGAGAATGCGGTTCATGCCCTCACTGTGGACCGCGCCGCGAACCTCCCGATCATGCTTTACAACTACCCGGCGCGCATGGGTGTCATGATGGGGGAGGAGTATTTCTCCCGCATCGGAAAATCCCGGAATGTCGTCGCCATCAAGGAGAGCTCCGGCGACATGGGCAATCTGCATCGGCTGGCCCGCAAGTTCCCGCACATCTCGCTTTCCTGCGGCTGGGACGACCAGGCCCTCGAATTCTTCGCTTGGGGCGCCAGGAGCTGGGTCTGTGCCGGCTCGAACTTTCTCCCGCGCGAGCACGTCGCGCTCTACGAGGCGTGCGTGCTCGAGAAGAATTTCGACAAGGGCCGCGCGATCATGACCGCGATGCTGCCGCTGATGGACTTCCTCGAATGTGGAAAATTCGTCCAATCGATCAAGCATGGATGTGAGCTGATCGGCCTGAAGGCAGGTGGCGTTCGTGCGCCGCTGCGGCCTCTCAACTCAGAAGAAAAGCGAACCCTGCAGACTGTCGTCGCCACCTTGAAGCGCACGGTCGCCCAGATCACGTCAGGAGCAAACCATGCATGAGCCTTTGACCGCCGCCGAATACAGGGCGCTCGCCGCGGAGATCCAATTCCCGACCAACGCCTTTGTTGATGGGGCATTCCGTCCGGCGAATTCCGGCAAGACATTCAAGACGACAAATCCGGCTACCGGCGAGACGCTTGCCGAGATCGCCGCCTGCGATTCAACCGATGTCGATTTCGCGGTGGCCAAGGCCAGGGAAGCCTTCGATGACGGCCGCTGGCAGCACCTCTCGCCCGCGGAGCGCAAGGCCGTCCTCCTCAGATTCGCCAAGCTCTTGGAGCGCAACCGCCACGAGCTTGCGGTCATGGAGAGCCTCGACAGCGGCAAGCCGATTCGCGAATGCCAGACCGTCGACGTGCCGGATACGATCCATACCCTGCGCTGGCACGCCGAGCTCATCGACAAGCTCTACGACAACACGGCGCCTGTCGGCTCGACGGCGCTGACCATGGTCGTGCGCGAACCGGTCGGCGTGGTCGGCTGCGTCCTGCCGTGGAACTTTCCGCTGCTGATGCTGGCCTGGAAGATCGGGCCGGCGCTGGCCGCCGGGTGCTCGGTGGTCGTGAAGCCCGCCCAGGAGACAACACTGACGACGCTTCGTGTCGCCGAGCTGGCCCATGAGGCCGGTATTCCGGCTGGTGTCTTCAATGTCGTGCCTGGCGGCGGCAAGGATGTCGGCGAACCGATCGGCATGCACCTGGGCGTCGACATGGTGGCCTTCACCGGATCGACGCCGACCGGGCGCCGCTTCCTGCGCTACGCAGCGGACTCCAATCTTAAGCGCGTCGTGCTGGAATGCGGCGGCAAGAACCCGGCGGTGGTTCTCGACGATGCCGAGGATCTCGACCTGGTCGCCGAGCAGGTTGTCAACGGAGCCTTCTGGAACATGGGCGAGAATTGCTCGGCCACGTCGCGGCTTATCGTCCAGGCCAGCATCAAGGACGAATTGCTGCAGCGGATCGGCGCCTATATGCGCGAGTGGAAGACCGGCGATCCGCTCGACCCGGAAAACCGCATCGGCGCACTGGTCAGCAAGAGCCATTTCGAGAAGGTGAAATCCTTTCTCGCCGATGCAAAGACCGAAAAGCTCACGGTCGCCCACGGCGGCGGCACGCAGAAAGGCATCTATGTCGAGCCGACGGTCTTTGACGGTGTCACCCCTTCGAGCCGGCTGTTCCAGGAAGAGATTTTTGGTCCGGTCCTCTCGGTCACGACATTCAATTCGCTGGCTGAGGCGATCGCGCTTGCCAACGACACCAACTACGGCCTGACCGCGTCCGTCTATACGGGGAGCCTGCGCAAGGCGATCAAGCTGTCGCGCGAAATCCGCGCCGGTGTTGTCACCGTCAACTGCTTCGGTGAAGGCGATGCGACCACTCCGTTCGGCGGCTACAAGGAGTCCGGCTTCGGCGGGCGCGACAAGTCGGTCTTCGCGCATGACAACTACTGCGAGTTGAAGACGGTCTGGATCGACGTCTCGGATCGTTCGGTCGACGAGACCGTAAGATGAGTGACCTTGTGGTCAAGCGTCTCCCGGCGGAATCCGGAACCTCGGGCTGGGAGGCGATCAGCAAGCGATCCTTCCCGGTCCGCGCGCTTAAAGGCGACGTTTCGGCCGACTGGCTGATCATCGGCGGCGGCTTCGCCGGCCTCTCGGCGGCGCGGCGCCTCGCCCAGCTTCGACCCGGAGACAAGATCGTCCTCTTGGAAGCCGCAGAAATCGCCAAGGGTCCGGCGGGCCGCAACTCGGGCTACATGATCGACGTCCCGCACAATCTGTCGTCGGGCGAATACTCCGTTGCCGGTGAAGCCGAAACCGGGGCCGAGATCGCCCAGAACCGTTTCGCGATTTCCTTCGCCGCTGACGCGGCGGCGGAATACGGCATGGCCGCGCGCACCTTCGATCCGTCGGGCAAGATCAATGCCGCGGCGACGGGGCGCGGCATGACGCTCAATGCCAACTATGGTCGCTCGCTAAAGGCCATCGGCGAGGAGCACCGCTTCCTCGATGCCGTGGAGATGCGGGAGTTGACCGGCTCGTCTTACTATTTGGGCGGCCTCTATACGCCGGGCACCGTGATGATCCAGCCCGCCGACTATATTCGCGGGTTCGCTGCGGGCCTGGCCTCCAAAGTCGACATGTTCGAGCGCTCGCCGGTGCTGAAACTCGAACGCCTCGGCAGGACCTGGAAAGCGTTCTCGCGCAATGGGACCGTTACCGCTCCAAAGGTGATCCTGGGCGTCAACGGCCACATCGACGACTTCGGCTACTTCCGCGGCCGCCTGATGCATATCTTCACCTATGCGTCGATGACCGCCCCCTTCACATCGAAATCGACGGGCAAGGACAGGTGGGCCTTGCTTCCGGCCGACCCGATGGGCGCAACGGTCAGGAAGATTTCCAGCGATGGATCTTCGCGCATCGTAATCAGAACCCGGTTTACCTATGACTGGGCCGTTCAAGTCAGCGAAAAGCGTCTAGCCGGTATCGCCGCCGAGCAGCGGGCTTCGCTGGATGCGAGGTTTCCGGACCTTAAGGACGTGCCGTTCGAATACGTCTGGGCCGGTCGGCTTTGCCTCAGCCGCAACCATGTCCCGGCCTTCGGCGAGATCGAAGAGGGCCTCTATTCGGCATGCTGCGAGAACGGTCTTGGGACCGTCAAAAGCACGCTCGCGGGCGTCATGGCCGCCGATCTGGCGACCGGTGCCCGCTCCGAGATGCTCGACAAATTCTCGGATCAGCCACAACCGGCAAGGCTGCCGCCCGAGCCGCTGGCGTGGCTCGGCGTGAACGCCGTGATCCGTTTGCAGGAATTGCGTGCTGGCCGCGAAGGATGAGCCCTGGC
>NZ_RZOJ01000489.1:0-4141 GCF_003998845.1 Mesorhizobium sp. M4A.F.Ca.ET.022.05.2.1
CCGGTTCTCGGAAGCCGCCATTTTCGACTCGGCCTGACCTGAATCTCAACACCCTTAAGCACCAGTTGGACAAGGAAAAGTGCGATGGCTGCGGATGGGCGTGACGGACAGAAGGCCAGTGTCGATCCGAAGCTCCTGGAGTTGCTGGCCTGCCCGCTGACCAAGGGTCCGCTGACCTGGGATGCTGAGCGTGGCGAGCTGATCTCGCGCGTGGCCAAGCTCGCCTATCCGGTGCGCGACGGCATTCCGATCATGCTGCCTTCCGAGGCGCGGACGATTTCCGCCGAGGATCTGCTGTCGCCGCCGCGGCTGAGCGGGCCATCGTAAATGGCGGGGGCGTAGCCTTTGGCGGAAGCCCTCCCTCCCATCGTCATCCTGGGGTCCGCGCCGCGTCGCTTTGCTCCTTGCTTCTCAGCCAATCTCGACGGTTTTCAACATGCATTGGCGTGAAGACGTCGTTGGGGCCGATCCCTACTGAAAATTCCGACCCCTGGGCATGACGCTCTCCGCCTTGCCGGACAGCACAGCGATGTCCGGAGGGGCTGGCAAAGCCGGCGTCATCTCCTCCAAAAGCACGGTCAGCCAGGGCGTCAGGTCCTCTATCTTCTCGGCGACGATATGGATGACGCCTGACTCCGACTGCAGCTTGCCGGTGACGCGCACGAAGCGCGCGCCCATGACGATCGGCCGGAAGCGGGTGAAGGTCCTTTCCCAGAAAATGACGTTGGCGACGGAGTTCTCGTCCTCCAGGGTCAGGAAGATCGCGTTGCCCTTGCCGGGGCGCTGGCGCACCAGCACGAGGCCGGCGACGGAGACGCGCCTGCCGTCCGGCACGGCAGGAAGGCGCGCATTGGGGATCACGCCGGCGCGGTCGAGCCGCTCGCGCAGGAAAGCCACCGGATGCGCCTTCAGCGACAGGCCGAGCGAGCGGTAGTCGTGGATGACATGCTCGCCGAGCGGCATTGTCGGCAGCCTGGTCTCCGGCTCCATCTCGCGCAGGCGGACCGTCGGCTGGTCGAACAGCGGCAGCTTCTCGGCGGCGCTCTTGCCGTCGAGCGCACGCACCGCCCAGAGCGCGGCGCGGCGGTCGAGGCCGATCGAGCGGAAGGCGTCGGCCTCAGCCAGCCTTTCGATCTCGCCGACATCGAGGCCGGAGCGCAACCAAACGTCGCGCACGGTCTCGTAGCCGGAACCGCGCCGTCCGACGAACAGCGTCATGCGATCCTCCGACAGGCCCTTGATCTGGCGGAAGCCGAGGCGGACGGCATGGTGGGTCTCGATCACGCCGCGCATCCCGGCATGGCGGGCAAGCACGCGGGCCGGATCGAAGGCCGTTTGCTCCAGCGTGCAGTCCCAGACGGAGAAATTGATGTCGACCTCGCGCACCTCCACACCATGGTCGCGGGCGTCGCGCACAAGCTGCGCCGGCTGGTAGAAACCCATCGGCTGCGCGTTCAGGATCGCGGCGCAGAAGACGTCGGGATAGAAGGTCTTGAACCAGCAGGAGGCGTAGACCAGCAGCGCGAAGGAAGCGGCATGGCTTTCGGGGAAGCCATATTCGCCAAAACCCTCGATCTGCTTGAAGCAGCGCTCGGCGAAGGCTTTCTCGTAACCCTTGCCGACCATGCCGTCGATCATGCGCTGGCGATAATTGCCGATCGTGCCGGTGCGCTTGAAGGTGGCCATGGCGCGGCGCAATTCGTCGGCCTCGCCCGGCCTGAAGCCGCCGGCGACGATGGCGATCTTCATCGCCTGCTCCTGGAACAGCGGCACGCCCAGCGTCTTGCCGAGGATCTGCTCCAGCTCGGGCTTGGGATATTCGGGCTGTTCCTTGCCCTGCCGGCGGCGCAGATAGGGATGCACCATGTCGCCCTGGATCGGGCCGGGGCGCACGATCGCCACTTCGATGACGAGATCGTAGAATTCGCGCGGCCGAAGCCGCGGCAGCATCGACATCTGGGCGCGCGACTCGATCTGGAAGACGCCGAGCGTGTCGGCGCGGCAGATCATGTCATAGACCCGGCCGTCCTCCTCCGGAAGGGTGGCCAGCATATAGGGCCGGCCATAGGCGTCCCGCGCGTCCGGATAATGATGCGTGAGAAGCGTGAAGGCGCGTTTCAGGCAGGTCAGCATGCCCAGCGCCAGCACGTCGACCTTGAGGATCTTCACCGCGTCGAGGTCGTCCTTGTCCCATTCGACCATCTTGCGCTCGTCCATCGCCGTCTTGACGATGGGGACGACCTCGTCGAGGCGGTCCCTGGTGATGACGAAGCCGCCGACGTGCTGCGAGAGGTGGCGGGGAAAGCCCATGATCTCGTTGGCGTGCTCGATCACCTGCCTGGCCAGCGGATCGCTGCGGTCGATGCCGCCGGCGCTCGCTTCCTTCTCGCCGAGCTCCGAGGTCGACCAGCCCCAGATCGAGCTGGACAGGGCGGTGCGGACATCCTCGGACAGGCCCATCGCCTTCGCCACCTCGCGCAAAGCCGAGCGGCCGCGATAGCTGATGACGGCGGCGGCGAGCGCGGTGCGCTTGGCGCTGTACTTCTGGTAGATATAGGCGATGACTTCGTCACGCCTTTCATGCTCGAAGTCGACGTCGATGTCGGGCGGCTCGTTGCGCTCCTCGGAGATGAAGCGCTCGAACAGCGTGTCGATCCGGTCGGGGCCGACCTCGGTGATGCCGATGCAGAAGCAGACGATGGAATTGGCGGCGGAGCCGCGCCCCTGGCAAAGGATATGCTGGCGGCGGGCGAACTGGACGATGTCGTAAACGGTGAGGAAATAGCGCGCGTAGTTCAGCCGCTCGATGAGGGCGAGCTCTTCCTCGATGCGCTGCAAGACGGAAGCGGGGACGCCGGCCGGATAGCGCGTGGCGGCCCCCTCCCTGGCCAACCGTTCAAGCTCGGCCTGTGGCCCGAGGCCGGATTCGGTCGGCTCGTCCGGATAGTTGTATTCGAGGTCGCTGAGCGAAAAACTCAGCTCGTCCGCGAAGCGCAGCGTCTCCGCCAGCGCTTGCGGATGCCGGCGGAAAAGCCTGGCCATTTCCTGCGGCGGCTTCAGATGACGCTCGGCATTGGCCGCCAGCTCCAGCCCGACCTGGGCGACGGGCGTGTTAAGGCGGATCGCCGTCAGCACGTCCTGCAGCGAGCGGCGGCCGGCGCTGTGGTAGAGGACGTCGTTGGTCGCCAACAGCGGCATGCCCAGCCGATCCGCCATCGCTGCCGCCTGCTCGATGCGGAAACGGTCGTTGCCGCGATAATCCGGCGAGACGGCAAGCCGAAGGGCGCCGCCGAAGCGATCCTTCAGCCGGCTAAGCATCGCAAGGCCGACCTCGGCGTTTGCGGACAGCTCAGGCAGGACCGCCAGCGACATCAGGTCCCCCCATTCGAGGAGGTCGCTCAGCTTCAGCAGCGTGGCGCCCTTCTCGTTCTCGTCGCGCAGATTGGCCTGCGTCAGCATGCGGCACAGATGTCCCCAGCCGGCGCGGTCGCGCGGATAGGCGAGGATGTCAGGCGTGCCGTCGCCGAACACCAGGCGGCAGCCGGGATGATAGGCAAGCGTCTCCACCCTGGACTGTTGCCAGGCGCGCACGACGCCCGCCACCGTGTTGCGGTCGGCAAGCCCGATCGAGGAGAAGCCGAGGAATTTCGCCGCGACCACCAGTTCCTCCGGCTTGGAGGCGCCGCGTAGGAATGAGAAATTCGACTGGATGCCGAATTCGGCATAGGCGGTGGCGGCAAGCGCGTTCATGCGAAGACCCCGTGCATGAACCAGCGCGGCGGCGTATCGGACGCGCCGTAAAGGCCCTGGCGATAGAGCCAGTAGCGGCGGCCGTCGCTGTCCTCGATGCGGAAATAGTCGCGGGTCGGCGCTTCCTCCTCGCCGGGAAGCCTTCGCCACCATTCCGCGGCGATGCGTTCCGGCCCCTCGGCGCGGGCGACGCGGTAGAGCGCGCGCCGCCAGCGGAAATTCATCGGCGGCCCCTCGGGCATCTCGGTGGCCGGCACCTCGATCGGCTCGGGCGAGGAAAACAGGCGGATCGGCCGTTCCGGCGGATAGATGGTCACCGGCGGAACGGCGCGCTCCGGCCGCTTGAGCGGCGCGCGTCTTTGCGGCGCCTCGGAGAAGGGGACAATAGTGA
>NZ_RZOJ01000048.1:0-25480 GCF_003998845.1 Mesorhizobium sp. M4A.F.Ca.ET.022.05.2.1
GGTGAGGCAGGCCGGCAAGGAAAACCTTGCCGGCCTTTTTTTGAGGATCTGTCGAGATTCAGGCAAGGCGGCCTGCAAACGTCGTCGTCCTGCGCTTGCGGTGCTCACGCGCGGTTCTCAGACCTCCCAGTTTGTTCGCTTCGCGCCCGTCTTCGACTCCGGCTCGGCCTGACCTGAATCTAAACAGATTCCAAACCCGGCTCCCGATTTCGGCAGATCGTTAAATTGCGTGGTTTTTCGGGAAGATGATCGCAATCCCCTCTTGTTACGAAGAGCTAATAGACAGGCTTGTGGGGGGCCAAAGTTGCAGATCAGGTTCATCGCGAATTCGACGCCAGCGGCAAGGAACGCGCAGGCGCCGGGAGCGACCGTTTCACCGACGCCATCGGCGGAATCCCGACGCATCAAGAGCGATGTCGATGCCGCCCGCACCACCGCGATGTCGGCCCTCAACAACGACCGCTTCCGCGTCATGCTGGAGCAGATCAGCGATCCCGGCGCATCCGGCGCATTGGTGACGATGGGCAGCGACGCCGGCAGCACCACCGACATCAAGACAGCACTGTCGCGCTACGCCGAAAACAGCGAATAGCCGAAACGGCCGATTGGTTCAGGCCCGCCCGCGACGGCGTTCGCGGCGAGCTTCGCTGGTCTCGGCGGTGTTAGGCGTCGCCACCTTGTTGCGCATCGGGCCGATGCGCTCGACGATCGTGTCGATGGTCGGGCGGCTCGATCTGGTGTGGGCGTCGAGCGCCTTGCGCATGGCGGCAAGATGCTGGAACGAGGTGCCGCAGCAGCCGCCGACGATCTTGGCGCCGGCATCAACGGCGAGCCTGACATAGTCGGCCATCAGTTCCGGCGTGCCGGAATAATGGATCTCGGTGCCGCGGAATTCCGGGATGCCGCAATTGCCCTTGACGATCACCGTCGCCTCCGGCCTGGCTTCGGTCATGTCGAGCAGCGAGGCCAGGATGTCGGACGCGCCGACGCCGCAATTGGCCCCGACGCCGAGCGGATCTTGCGACAGCCCGTCGACGACACCGTGGATGTCCTTCGGCAGCAAGCCCATCATGGTGCGGCCGGCGGTGTCGAAAGAGCCGGTATAGGTGTAGGGCAGGCCGACGCGGATGGCGGCCTCGGCCGCGGCGCGGATTTCGTCCGGTGCCGACATGGTCTCGATCCAGGCGACTTCGGCGCCGCCCGCCTTGAGGCCTTCGATCTGCTCGGCGAAGGCGTCTACCGCCTCGTCATAGGTCATGGCGCCGAGCGGCACCAGCAATTCGCCGGTCGGTCCGACAGAGCCTGCGACGATCACCTTGCGGTTAGCCTTGTCGGCGACCGCGCGCGCGATTTCGGCGGCGCGCTTGTTCAACGCATGTACGCGATCCTGGGCATGATGCAGCTTCAGCCGGTGGCGGGTGCCGCCGAAGGAGTTGGTCAGGATGATGTCGGCGCCAGCATCGACGAAGTTCTGGTGCAGGCTGGTGATGGTGTCGGGCGCGGTCTCGTTCAGCAACTCCGGCGCTTCGCCGGCTTCCAGGCCCATGGCGAACAGATTGGTGCCGGTGGCGCCATCGGCGAGCAGCACGCCCTTTTCGGCAAGCAATGCCTCGATCGGGTTGGTCATGATGACATACGCCTTCCGGGAGTTCCAAGCAGGTTTCGCTTCGCTCCGCCTGCTTGTTGTTCTATTGCTTCAGGTTCTGCTCGCAAAACCGCGAGGGCACTTTTGCGGAATCTGCTATCGAGATAAGGATATAAAGAACTCTTTATATGACGTCAATCTCAAAGCCGGCGGTCAGCCGTCAAAATTGGACCTCAGCCAGCCTTTGCGCGAAGCTCGCCGCCTCATGCGCATTGATGTCGGCGGCGCGGATCAGATTGTCGAAATGGCTGGTCAAGGTGCGGATCGGCTGCGTGGCATTCAGCACCAGATACATGTCGCCGACATAGATGGCGGCTCGGTAGGGCCCGAAGATGGTGTAGGGGATCGAGTAGCGCATGCGCCCGTCATAGAGGTACAGGCGGAAGGTCGGATAGAGATCATCGAGCAGTGTCGCCATGTGTAGAAGCTGCTGGCGGCGCTCGGCCTCGGGAAAGCGGTCCCAGACGCCTAGCCCGCGCGCGAAGATCTCGAGCGTGTGGCGCGGCATGCAGACCTCCATGTCGGTCTCCGGGCGCCTGGTATAGTCGATGCGGTATTGCGTCTCGCCCGCCTGCGCCTCGCGGCTCTTGTTGGTGATGTTCGCCTCGTAGTCGACCAGTGCCTCGGTGCGCAGCAGGTCCGGAATGCCGGCCGGCACGTAGCGGATTTTCGTTCCCGCCGCCTCGGAGTGCCATTTGGCGAGCAGCGTGCGGTCGAAGCCGTCGGGCGCCTCCTCGATCTCCAAGCTCTCGCGGATTTCTCCGGTGACGCCTTCGTCATGGCTCAGGCCCAGCAGCCAGTCGAGCGACACTTTGAACTCGGCGGCGATGTTGAGCAGCGTCTCCGCGCGGGGCAGTCGGGTCGACGTCCCGGAGAGCAGTTGCGACAGCGCCGAGCGGTCTATGCCGACCGCTGTCGCGAAAGCCGACTGGTTCAGGTCCGAGCGTGTCAAGAGCAATTTCAGGCGATCTCGGAAGAGAGTCGACAGGTCGCGCTTGTCCATCATGCTGCTCCAGCTTTGGAGAGGAAAAATTTGCGCCGAAGCCGAATTGAACGTGGCTCAGGCGTAAATGAATCCTTTGTTTGTGTACAATGTATAACATATGCGGCTGAAAATGCGCACTCGCAACAGTTTGTGCGCTTTGTCGCGTTGCGACAACGGCAGGCTCCTGACACAATGCTGTCAGGAATCAAAGTGGTTCCGGCGACTGGAGGGCAGTGGTCGATCGCATGGCAAGCATGACTAAGAGACGTAGCAGTGCAGCGGCTATCGAATGGCCGACCGTATTCCTGGCATTTTTCTGCTACGGCACCTGGCTCGCCACCGGCTTCCTTCTTTGGCCATCCTATCCGATACTGGCGCTCGGCGCCCTGGCCCTGACCGCCGCGCTGCAATCCTCGCTGATGCACGAAGTGCTGCACGGCCATCCGACACGCAATGCGCGGATCAATGAAGCCTTTGTCTTCCTGCCGATCGGCGTGGTGTGGCCGTTCCGCCGCTTCAAGACGATCCATCTTCGCCACCATGCCGACGAGCGGCTGACTGATCCGCTTGACGATCCGGAGAGCTATTATCAGGCGCTCTGGATGCATGAGGAGTTGCCGCCGGCGATGAAATTCCTGCTGAAGGTCAACAACACGATGATAGGCCGGCTCATTCTCGGTCCGTGGCTGTCGTCGATCGGTTTCTTCATCGACGACGCCAAGCAGATTGCTGCCGGCGACAAGGCGATCCGCAAGGCATGGCTGCTGCACGCCGTCGGCCTTGCCGTAGTCGTGCCGATCGTGACGTTCGGCTTCGGCATTCCGCTGTGGCTCTACATCCTGGTGCCGGTTTGGCTCGGCCAGTCGATGATTTCGATCCGCACCTATGCCGAGCATCAGTGGTCGGAGCATCCGGAAGGGCGCACGGTGATCATCGAGCGCTCGCCGCTGTCCTTCCTGTTCCTCAACAACAATCTGCATTTCGTTCATCACAAGAGCCCGACGGTTGCCTGGTACAGACTGCCGAAGCTGTTCCGCGACCGCCGCGAGGAGTGGCTGCGGATGAACAATGGCTATGCCTACCCGAACTATTTCGCGCTCCTCAAGGCGCATGCCTTCAAGGCGAAGGAGCCAATCGTCCATCCGGTGCTGCGGCGCGCGCCGGAGCCGGGCCGGGCATTCAAGCCGCGGGTTCGGGCGCGCAACGTCAATGGGCTAGGCAGCGCGCCGGTTCCGGCCGAGCCGCCGAAGGAATGATCCCGGCATAGCCGTTTCGCGCGGCATCTATGCTGCGGGCGGCTCGCGTCCGCGATCTTGTCAGTTTTCCAGAACAGCGGTCAAATCCAGGCATGAGCGAATTCGTTGCGGCCTTGCCGATGTATGACTGGCCCGAGGCGAGGGGCGAGGTCGATGCGCAATGGGCGCGGCTGCGTGAAGCCATCAGGCAGAAGGGCATCGACGCGCCGGAGATACTCGTCCGCGGCAATGGCGACCTGCCGCC
Organism: Mesorhizobium sp. M4A.F.Ca.ET.022.05.2.1; assembly: GCF_003998845.1. Taxonomy (NCBI): domain Bacteria; kingdom Pseudomonadati; phylum Pseudomonadota; class Alphaproteobacteria; order Hyphomicrobiales; family Phyllobacteriaceae; genus Mesorhizobium; species Mesorhizobium sp. M4A.F.Ca.ET.022.05.2.1. The sequence goes on from NZ_RZOJ01000048.1 coordinate 4,131, forward strand.
GGTGCCCGGCGGCATCCGCGACGCAGCCGGCAAGGTCATCGCGCCCGATCCGGCGACGCTGCCGGCGAGCGACCTCGATTTCCACGGGCTCTGGCTGCATCCGGCGCTGCTGTTCGGGCAGACCTGCTGGGGGCCGATGGAACTGGGGCTCGCGAGCCACGTCCAGGTGATCGGCCAGCCGAGCTACGATGCCATCGAGGGCGGGCAGGGCGAGCTCTATTCCAGCGCCATCGTCATGCCGGCGGACGGCGGGCCGTTCGTAGCATCGCCGGCTGATGGCAGCGCCTCGATCCCGCTCGATCTCATCCGTGGCAAACGCTTCGCCTTCAACAATCCGGATTCCATGTCCGGACTGCTCGGGCTGACGCGCGACCTGGAGGCGATGGGCGAAAGCCTCGACATTTTTGCTTCGCAGATCGAGAGCGGCGGGCATCGTTCATCGATCGTCGCCATTGCCGAGGGCAGGGCCGATGTCGCGGCGATCGACTGCGAGAGCTGGGCGCTGGCCAAACGCTTCGAGCCGGCCGCGCGAGAAGTGAAGGTCGTCGGCTGGACCAAGCGGCGCAAAGGCCTGCCGTTCATCACCGCCCGCGCCACGCCGCCAGAGACGGTAGCGGCGTTACGCGAAGCGATCGCTGATATCAGCCAGGCTCAGCCCAGTAGCCGCTCGTCGAGGGGATAGCGCGAGAGCTGCCGGTTGCCGGTCTCGGTGATCAGGATTTGCTCCTCGATCTTGACACCCTCGCGTCCGCCCAGGCGGCCGATGTAGCTTTCGACGCACAGCACCATGCCGGGTTCGAGCACGCCGTCCGGCGTATCCTCGGTCCAGTCGCTGGCGTGCGGCAGCGTCGGATATTCGTCCGCCAGGCCGACGCCGTGGTAGAGCACGCCGTAGCGGGTCGGGAAGCAGTCGCCGGGCGGCACCGTCGCGCGCTCGACGAGCTCGCGGAAGGAAATGCCCGGCCGCATCAGTTCGGTGTTGTGGGCGATCTGGTCGGCGGCGATGCGGAAGAGATCGCGCTGCTCGTTCGACGGTTTTCCGTCGCCGCAGAGCCAGGTGCGCGAGAGGTCGGCACAGAAGCCATACGGGCCGATCAGGTCGGTGTCGAAGGCGACGAGATCGCCGTCCTTGATGACGCGCGACGAGCACTCCTGGAACCACGGATTGGTGCGCGGACCTGAAGACAGCAGCCTGGTCTCGATCCATTCGCCGCCGCGCGCGATGTTGCCGCGATGGAGCTCCGCCCAGAGCTCGTTTTCGGAAATGCCTGGCTTCAGCGCCCGTTCCATCTCGCCCATCGCCGCCTCGCAGGCGACGATCGAGCGGCGCATGGCGAGGATCTCGTCCGGCGATTTGATCAGCCGCGCGCTCTCCATCACTGCCTCGCCATTTCCGATACTGACGCCGAGGCGGGCTAGCTCCTCGGCGCCCTCCGGATTGATGTGGTCGACCGCGATGCGGTGGTTGCCGCCGCCATGTTGCGCAACCAGATCGGCGATGCCTGCGGCCCAGCGGCGGACCTTCAATGACGTCAGCTCGCCGCTGTAGAGATACATCCACGACACCGCCGGCCGCACCTCGTCGACGACGCCGGAATGATCGGACAGGTGCTCGCAGGAGAAATAATCGAATAGCACCACCGGTCCCTCGGTGGCGACGAAACAGTGGCGCGTCGGATTGTGCGCGACCCACAGCTGCATGTTGGTCGAGTCGGTCGCGTAGCGGATGTTGACGGGATCGTAGAGCAGCGCGCCGGCGTAGTCGCGCCGCTTCAACTCGGCACGTATTCTGCCGAGCCGGTATTCGCGTATGGCCGCAAGATCGGGAGCGGCAATGCCGGCCGCCTGCCACTCGGCCTCGGCGAACGCCCCGTAGCCCAGCACATGCTGGTTGAGCGAGGCCGCCTTCTGGCGGGAGGCTTCGCGCAACGCCTCGACGGAGCCGGCCGCATCCGGTTCGAACGGCATGATCTTGCGATGGCGGCCGAAGCGTTGCGTCTCCATGCGGGCTCTCCTGGTGCCGCTATTGCGCCGTGATCTTGTAGAGTCTGGTTATCGTGAGCTGGCGGGTCGTGGGCGTACCGCCGAGCAACTGAGGTACCGCAACCTGCCGATGGATGGTCTCCATCGCATAGCCGGCGTTGGCGATCCTGTCGAAAATGACCGAATTCGGCTCGCCGTCGTCCGCCGCCAGGACAAGCACGGCGGGTTCGCGGATCGACGGGGCGAAATCGGGTATCTCGTCGTCGAGCACGACGAGATCGGGATCGACAAGACGCAAATTGCCGGCCCAGAACCAGCTGGATATCACAGTGCGAACCGGCCCGTCGGACATGAGCTGGCTGTACAGCGAATGATAGTCCATCCGCACGATGCGCCCGCGGCTGTCTCCGCCGTACACCTGCATGTACCAGCTTACCGGCAGCACGAGGATGGCGAGGACGGCGCCGGCGAAGACAATCGTACCTTGCGTCTTCCTGCCCCTGTCGCCGATGGCATCCAGACGCATGGCGAGGGCGGCGGGCAGCAAAACGAAAACGGGAAGCATCCAACGATCGCGAAATTGCGTTACGCCGCCCGCCAGCACCACCACCAGCGTGATCAGCAAGGCAAGAGCAAACGCGCGCCAGACCAGCGTCTCGGGCCACGGCCAGGGCTGTGACGATGGCGCGGATTTCCTGATTGCCAATAAGAACGCAACGGCGAAGACGGCGATCGGAAGCCCGGCGAAGTTGAGTATCGCCTTGCCCAACCCGAACACGCCGAGCGATGCAGTCGCCGCCGCGCTGCCACCCTCGGCAACGCCGAAGCCGTCGCTATGCAACAGCAAGTCTTCAAGATGCGCGAAGCTCCAGTGGAATGTCGGCAGACAGGCAAGGATGGCCACCATAATGCTGATCGGGAAGCGGCGGTCGAAGATCGCCGCGCGGGTTTCGCGCAGCGACAGCGCCGCCAGAAACAGCGCGGCGATAAAGACGACATTGTTGTATTTCGAGAGCATCGCCGCGGCAGTTGCCAGGCCAAACAGCACATAGGCGGCGAGGGATCGCCGCTTCAACACCTCGACCAGCGCCAGGAACAGCACCGACGAAAAGCAGAATATGGCGACCGAGTGGGTGAGGGCATGCTGCATTTCCCAGATGATCTGTGGAAACAGAAGCAGGCCGAACATTGCGGCCGCGGCCGCGCGACTCGAGTAGCCTAGCCGACGTACCGCGGTGAAGTATGAGGCGAGCCCTCCGGCCAGCAGACCATACTTCACGATCTTCAGGGCGAGGACGTTGGTTCCGACCAGCGAGGCCGTCAGGTGGGCAAGCCAGGTGTAGAGCGGTGGCTGCGAACTGCCGTAGCCAGCCGCAAGGACTCGCATCACCATCAATTGCTCGGATTCATCGACGCCGACGCCAGTGCCTGCCCAATGCGACGACAGCGTCATCACCACGACCTGGACAAGGCAATATATGACGGCAAAGGCGAGCGCGGCGTTGAGTGGACCGGCCTTGTCGTCGCAAAGCCAGTCGGTCCATTTCTCTAGATGCTGCAAGGACGTCGTCTTCCCATCGCGGCCGCTCGAACCGTGCTTGGTCGAAACGCCACCTACACGATCCAACACGCGCTGTCGCCCTTTTAAGTGCGCATCTTCTCGCCGCTCGGGTCGAAGGGCGGTTCGACATTGATGCGGGCCGGACGGCGGTGGCCGAGTATCTCGATCTCGAACAGACCGGCGCTTTCGTCCTCGGCCAACGCCGCCGGCACATAGCCCTGCGCCATCGACTTCTGAACATAGTGCGCATAGCCGCCCGAAGTGACCCAGCCCACCACACGCCAGTCGCCATCGGCGATGCCGCGCACTGCGGAGGCGCCTTCGGCAGCCTGCGAACCGCGCACTTCCTTGCCTGTGGTGTCGAAGCGCGGCGCGCCATAGCCATGTGGCTTTTCCACCGTACCGTAGTCCTTGCTGACCTTAGCCCAGATCGGCTCGTCGCCCATCACGTCCGCATCCGCTGCATCGACGATGAAGGAGACCCGGCGCAGTTTTGGCCCCTCGGCGAGCTCCCTGGCGGACGCCTCGCGGCCGATGAAGTCGTTCTTCTCCAGCTTGATGAAGCGGTCCATCGAGCCTTCGAACGGGCCGTAGATCGGGCGCAATTCGCGGAACCAAGTCGGGAAGTTCTTTTCAAGGCGCATCGAGAGCAGGGCGCGCATGCCGAAATCGACGAGGCCGAACTCCTCGCCAGCTTCCTTGATCGCCTTGTAGACGAGGCGCTGATAGGCGGGCGCCATCCAGATCTCGTAGCCGAGGTCCCCAGTATAGGTGATGCGGTTTACCAGGCAGGGCGCGCCGCCGACGGCCATCTCGCGGAAATCCATGAATCGGAAGGCCTTGGTGGAGATGTCGACATCGACCAGCTTCTGCAGCAGGTCGCGAGATTTCGGCCCGGCGATCGACAGGCCGACCAGTGTCTGGTCGAAGCGGTGGATGCGCACCGAGCCGTCCTTGGGCAGGTGCTTCTCGAACCAGCGCATATGGTATTTCTGCGCGGCAGACGAGCCCCAGATCATGAAGCGGTCCTCGCCTGACTTGGCGATGGTGAAGTCGCCGATCAGCTTGCCGAACTCGTTGACCATCGGGGTCAGCACGATGCGGCCAACCTTCGGCATGCGGTTGGTCATCAGCCGGTTGAGGAATTCCTCGGCCGACGGTCCGGAGACTTCGTATTTGGCGAAGTTGGCGATCTCGGTGACGCCGACCTTCTCACGCGTGGCGCGCACCTCCTCGCCGATCGGGCCGAAGTCGTTGGAGCGATGGAAGGAGACGATGTCCTTGGGCTCGGTACCCTTCGGGGCGAACCAGAGCGGGGTTTCCAAGCCCCACGAGTCGCCCATGACGGCGTTGTTGGCGAGCATGGTGTCGTAGAGCGGCGTCGTCTGCGCGGGGCGGGCGGCGGGCAACTCTTCGTTCGGGAAGCGGATCGAGAAGCGGCGCGAATAATTCTCGCGCACCTTGGCATTGGTGTACCGCAGGCTCGCCCATTCGCCGAAGCGGGCCACATCCATGCCCCAGACGTCGAAGCCCGGATCGCCATGCACCATCCAGTTGGAGAGCGCGAGGCCGACGCCGCCGCCCTGGCTGAAGCCGGCCATCACGGCGCAGGCGCACCAGAAATTGGTCAGGCCCTGCACCGGGCCTACCAGCGGGTTGCCGTCGAGCGCGAAGGTGAAGGGGCCATTGATGATCTGCTTGATGCCGGCCTTCTCGATGCCGGGGAAATGCTTGAAGCCGATCTCCAGCGACGGCGCGATGCGATCGATGTCGGGCTGCAAGAGTTCATGGCCGAAATCCCAGGGCGTGTTGACCGGCGACCACGGCTTGCAGGCCTTTTCATAGGTGCCGAGCAGGATGCCGTTGCGCTCCTGGCGGGTATAGATCTCGCCCTTGAAATCGAGCACGCCGATCATCTCGCGGCCAGTCGACTTGTTGAACTCCTCGACCTCCGGCATCGGCTCGGTGAGCAGGTACATATGCTCCATCGCCAGCACCGGCAGCTCGACGCCGACCATGCGGCCGATCTCGCGCGCCCACAGGCCACCGCAGTTGACGACGTGCTCGGCGTGGACCGTGCCCTGTTCGGTAACGACGTTCCAGGTGCCGTCCGGCTGCTGCGTCAGGTCGACGACACGGTTGCGCAGCACGATCTCAGCGCCAAGCTTCTTCGCGGCCTTCGAATAGGCGATGGTCGTGCCGGACGGGTCGAGATGGCCTTCGACCGGATCCCACATGGCGCCGACGAAGTTCTTGTCGTCCATCAGCGGGAACATCGCCTTGGCTTCCGACGGCGTGATCAGCTCGGTGTCCATGCCGAGATAGCGGCCCTTGGCGTGGGCGAGCCGCAGAAAGTCCATGCGCTCAGGCGTATCCGCCATCATCACGCCGCCGGTGAGGTGCAGCGAGCAGGACTGGCCGGAAAGCTCCTCGATCTCCTTGTAGAGCTGCACCGTATAGGCCTGCAGCTTGGCGACGTTGGGGTCGCCGTTCAGCGTGTGAAAGCCGCCCGCCGCATGCCAGGAGGAGCCCGAGGTCAGTTCCGAACGCTCGATCAGCATGATGTCGGTCCAGCCGGCCTTGGCCAGATGGTAGAGCACCGAGCAGCCAACAACACCGCCGCCGATGACAACCGCTTTGACGTGAGATTTCATGAAGATAGGTCCGTGTTTGAAGAGATTGAATCATGTTTCGGCGCGCCGCCAGACATTGACCGGCGCACCGATTGGCGCGCAGAAAATCAAAAATCGGTCGGGGCGCCGCCTTCGGCGCGGCGTTTCTCGACGAAGTCGTTGAGTTCTTCGCGGGTCGCCGGGTCCATATAGGGTTCTTCGTAGGACGCCAGCCGCTCCTTCCAGACCCGGTTGGCCTTTTCGAGCGCCGTTGGCGAACCGGCTTCCGTCCAGCTTTCGAAATTGCGCCAGTCGGAGAGGATTGGCGAGTAGAAGGCGGTCTTGTAGCGGTCCTGCGTGTGCTGGGTGCCGAAGAAGTGGCCGCCCGGGCCGACCGACTGGATGGCGTCGAAGCCGAGCGCGTCCTCGGACAGGTCGAGCGGGGTCAGGAACTCGGCCACCATCTGCAGCAGGTCGATGTCGAGGATGGTCTTTTCGTAGGAGCAGCGCAGGCCGCCCTCGAGCCAGCCGGCCCCGTGCATCATCAGATTGCCGCCGCCCTGGATGGCGCCCCACAGCGAAAAGACGCTTTCGTAGGCGGCCTGTGCGTCGACCGTGTTGGCAGCGCAGGTGTTGGAGGTGCGGTAGGGGATGTTGTAGCGGCGGGCGAGCTGGCCGCCGACGAGCTGCGCCTTCATGTATTCGGGCGTGCCGAAGGCCGGCGCGCCCGACTTCATGTCGACATTGGAGGTGAAGCCGCCATAGCCGACCGGCGCGCCTGTCTTCACCATCTGCGCAAACGCGATGCCTGATAGCGCTTCCGCATTCTGCTGCACCAGCGCGCCGGCGATGGTGACAGGCGCCATCGCGCCCGACAGCGTGAACGGCGTGACGATGACGACCTGGCCTTTGCTCGACATCTGGATGATGCCTTCCATCATCGGCACGTCGAGCTTGAGTGGCGAGTTGGTGTTGATGATGGTGAAGACGGAAGGCTCTTCCAGCATCTGCTCATGGCTGACGCCGCGCGCGATCCTGGCGATCTCGATGCCGTCGACATTGCGCTCCTTGCCGAGCGAATAGACGTGGAACACCTTGTCGGTCAGCATGGCGAGGTCGCGGATGCATTCCAGGTGCCGGACCGAGGGGTGGATGTCGATCGGCTCGACCGGATAGCCGCCGGTGCAGTTGAGGATGTTGTGCATCTGCGCCAGGCGCAGGAAGTTGCGGTAGTCGGCCTGGTTGCCCGGCCGGCGGCCGCGGTCGAGATCGGAGCAGTTGGGCGCCGAGGCCATCATCGAGAGGATCACGTTGTTGCCGCCGAAGCGCACATTGTGCGCCGGGTTGCGGGCATGCAGCGTGAATTCCGACGGGCAGTGCGAGATCAATTCGAGGATTAGGTCGCTGTCGAAGCGCACCCGCTCGCTGCCCGCGGTCACATCAGCTCCATGTTCCTTCATGATGCGGCGCGCTTCGTCATGCAGCACGTCGACGCCGATCTCCTTCAAGACCCGCAGTGAAGCGAGGTGGATCGATTCCAATTCGTCGTCGGAAACCAGCCTGGTCGGCGTGAGCGGATTCCTCAGCTGCCGGAAGGGCGGCTGCTCGAACGCAGCCGAGCCGCCGGCGCGCTTGCCCGCGCGGCCGCCACGGCGGGCGCGATCGGTTGCCAGTGCCGGTTCGGCGGGGGGGAGGGCAGCGGTCATGAAAAGCCTCATGGGATGCGAAAGTGAGCGGCATAATGGACCGCCGCCAATGCCGCGGGTAAGGAGGCGGCGACCACTAGGATTAGGGAAGCGACATGACGGAAGGGCATCCGATCGCCTGCCGTCCCGCAACGTGAAGCCTGTTACAGTTCCGTCTTTTACTTCCGCTATACTTGTGCGCCGAGCATCTCGAGGGGGTAGCGATGCCTGATGTCATCAAAGTGCGTGCGGCGACCAACAACGAGGTCGCGTTCCTGGCGTGGGATATTGACGGGATGATCCCGGGCTGCCTCGGCTTCGAGATCGTCCGCCTCTATCCCGACACCGGGGAGGAGCGCTGCCTGGCGGCGTGGGTGCCGTTCAAGGGACAGCGCAATCCAAGGTGGATACCCCAGGACACCGGCGTGTGGCCGGTGCAGAAGACCTTCTGGCGCGACCTCACGGTGCGCCGGCGCCGCGACAGCATCGATCTGAGGCCGGAAGGCGAGATGATCGCCTATCGCGTGCGCCCGGTTGGCGACATGAAACCGGGACTCGAACCGGTGCCGGTGCGTCCGGACCAGGTGGTGGACGGCAAACCTGCCTATGCCGGAACGCCGCGGCCGCTCGGCTATCTCGGCCAGGGCGCCGTCGGCCCGCCGATCTTCCTCGGACAGATGTTCGGCAAGGCGCGGGTCGCCTTCACCAATGGTGTTTTGTCGACGCAGTGGATGTCGCGCGCACTGGCGGAAGCCGGCATCAAGGTCGGGCAGCGCGACAAGATCAGGGCGGAGCTGCAGAACCCGGCGAGCAAGATACGCGCCTATCTGCATGGCGATGTGCCTGATGTGCTGACCAGCCTGATGAAGCGGGCCAAGGCCGAAGGCGGCACCGTCAGGCTCGCGCTCTATGAGCTTGGCGACGACGAATTGTGCGACGCGATCGTCGCCGCCAAGGATCTCGTCGAGGTCATTCTTGCCAATTCGGGCAAAGACGACCAGACGAAGGCCTGGGATTTCGGTAACGCGCCGTTCAGGAAACGCCTGCGCGACGCTGGCGTCACGGTGACGGACCGCCTGTTCAACAATAACCATATCGGCCACAACAAGTTCGCCGTCTACCGCGATGCCCAGGGCAATCCGCAGGCGCTGATGACCGGCAGCACAAACTGGACCTCGACCGGCATCTGCGGGCAATCCAACAACGCCTTCATCCGCGACGACCCGGCGATTGCGGAAGTGTTCAATGCCTATTGGGAGCGCATGAAGGCCGACGTCTTCCCACCGCCGGCGAGCGAAAGTGCCGCCGGACATGTGGCGCAAAAGCAGGGCGTGCCGTTTCGCGCGGAAAACCACATTTCGAACCCGCTGAACGGCGCCTCGGCACCGCTGGACGGCATGACGGTGTGGTTTTCGCCGAACGATCCCGAGCGTAGCAAGAAGGATATCTCGGTGCGCCCGGTCGACCTCGCGGACGTCTTCGCCCGCATCAAGGCGGCGAAGCGCGCGGTGCTCTTCCTCGTGTTCAATCCGTCGCGGCTCGGCGAGAACTCGATCGTTGACCAGGCGGTCGCGGCGGCGAATGCAGATCCGAAGCTGATCGTGCAGGGTGCGATCAGCGACGAGACCGCCATGCCCAACTATGTCGCGGCGACCAAGGATCCGGTGACTCACAAATCGAACAAGGACGGCAAGTCGCCCTTCGTCTATCCGGAGAAGGTCTGGGAGGCGCCGAACGTCTCGATCGTCAGGGCGGCAAACCTGACCGGCGCCACAGTCGCCCGCGATTTCCAGGCGGAGGTGCTGACCGTTGGCCACGCCATCGTGCACGACAAGATCGTCATCATCGATCCGATGGAGGACAATGCCACCGTCATCACCGGCAGCCACAACCTTGGCTACAAGGCGTCGTACGAAAATGACGAGAACCTGGTCATCGTCGAAGGCGACAAAACCTTTGCCGCGGCTTATGCGGTGCACATGCTCGACGTCTTCGACCATTACAAGTTCCGCGCCTGGCGCCGGACAATCGGAAAGGGGCCTTCGGCCGACGACGGGATTTCCATCGACGACAAGTGGCTGAAGCCCTATGCCGACGGCAAGAAGGGGGCGATCGCCCGCTATTTCCCGTAGCCTTTGTCCGCGTGCCTTCCATGCGCAGTGGCCGTTGGCCGGCAATGCCGCCTTCTCGCTGACGTCGGCGCCGGCGGCATTGTCGACCCGCCCGGCGGCGGGGCGCTGATGCAGGCAATCGGCCCGCTTGGCCTGCCGGCGGTGATCGTCGGGCTCGATGCGCTGCTGGTGGGTGTTGCGCTCTACAGGTCGGCCAGCCGCGAAGTTCCTGACAGGGTTTGGCTGGAGCAAGCGGTTTTCGCGGGCGAGGGGGTTACGGCTGTTCAGCCGAACCGCTAAGGCTGACGGCGGAGGAAGGGCCATGAGCGCTGCGGAAACGAACAGCGACGAGACGATGCAATGGGCGGCGATCACCGGCGTGATCGCGACCGTCTCGGTCTTCGCCATAGCGCAAGGTTTAAGCTACCCGCTGCTCAGCTTCATCCTGCAGCGCCAGGGCATCTCGCCGGCGATGATCGGCCTTTCGGCGGCGATGACGCCGATCGGCTTCATCCTGTCCTCGCCGATGATCCCGGCGCTGGCGCGCCGTTTCGGCCCAGGGCGGACAGCACTTACCTGCGCCGCGCTTTCCGCGCTCGCGCTGGCTTTGGTCGGCTGGACGCAGAACGTCTATCTGTGGTTCCCGCTGCGCTTCCTGATCGGCGTCGTCACCAACCCGCTCTATGTTCTCAGCGAAATCTGGGTGATCGCGCTGGCGCCGCCGTCGCGCCGCGGCCGCGTCATGGGCGTCTATTCGACCGTCATCTCGGCCGGCTTCGCCGCCGGTCCGCTTTGCCTGCTTGCGGTCGGCACCGAGGGCTGGCCGCCATTCCTGGTCGGCATCTCCGCGTTTGTCTTCTGCGGCGGCTGCCTGGCGCTGGTGCTTCAGCGTCTGCCCAAGGTCGACGAGGCCGGACACCAGGTTTCGGTGATGGGCTTCATGCCGAAGGCATGGCTGCTGCTCGCCGCCGTGGTCGTGGCCGCCGGCTTCGAGCAGGCGGTGCTGGCGCTGCTGCCGGTCTACGGCACCCACTACGGCATTGCCGAGGCCAGCATGTCGGCGCTGCTGTCGGCGATGATCGCCGGCAACATCGCCATGCAGGTGCCGCTCGGCCTGCTGGCCGAAAGACTGACGGCGCGCCTGGTGCGCTTCCTGTGTGTGTCGCTGACCGTGCTCGGCTGCGTGCTGCTGCCGCTGCTGATCGAGACGCCTTTGATCTGGCCCTGCGTGTTCATCTGGGGCGCGGTTTCCTACGGCATCTACACGATGTCGATCATCGAGCTCGGCGAGCGCTTCACCGGCTCGGCGCTGGTCGCCGGCAACGCCGCCTTCTCGCTGATGTGGGGCGTCGGCGGCATCCTGGTGCCGCCACTCACCGGCGGCGTCATGGATATCAGCGGCGCGTCCGGCCTGCCGGCCACTCTCGGAGCGATCTGTGCCGCACTGGCGGTGGCGACCGTTCTGCGCCGGCGCGTGATGTGAAGGAAAAGCCGCGTTCGTCGCGACAAGCTGTCATTGCCATCTTGAATGTGAGCGTCCGTGACGCGATGTAGGCGAGGCCGCCTGACAAGCTTTCGGAGACCGTGCGTGACCCAAACCATCACAAAAGGCCAGACTGAACCGGCCGCTGGAGATTCCTTCCTTTGGCTGGAAGACCGAAATGGCAAGGGGGCGCTCGACTGGGTGCACGCCCAGAACGGGCTGACGGTTGCCGAACTCCAGGGCGATCCCGGCTACCAGGCTTCGTTCGAAACCGCGCTCGACCTGATGACGGCCGAGGACAACATCGCGGTCGGGACCGCGATCAACGGCCACGTCTACAATTTCTGGCAGGACAAGACCAACGTGCTCGGCCTGTGGCGCCGCTCGACGGTCGCTTCCTACAAGACCGAAAAGCCCGAATGGGAGACGATCATCGATTTCGATGTGCTCTCGGCCAAAGAGGGCGTCAAATGGGTGTTCAGCGGTGCGAGCCGGCTTTACCCGGATTTCAACCGCTGCCTGGTGAGCATGTCGCCGGATGGCGGCGATGCCAGTGAAATGCGCGAATTCGACATCGCCGCGAAGTCCTTCGTCGAAGGCGGTTTTCGTGCGCCCGCCTCGAAGTCGGGTTTTTCCTGGCTGGATGAGGGCACCGTCATCGTCTCGGCGGCCTTCGAGGAGGACGACAAGACGCAGTCCGGCTATCCGCGCGTGGTCAAGCTGTGGAAGCGCGGCACCAGGCTTGAAGACGCCACGCCGATCTTCGAGGCCGACAAGCAGGATCTTGCGGCTGGCGGCGGGGTCGAGATCGACGGCAACAGGCGGCATCTGTTCCTGGCCCGCACCATCGACTTCTTCTCCTCGCACAGCTTCCTGCGGCTCGCTTCCGGCGAGAACCAACGCATCCCGCTGCCAGACGACGCGACCGACACCGCGATCTTCCACGGACAACTCGTCTTCGGCGTGCGCAGCCCGTGGACGGCGCCGGACGGCACACGCTGCCTGCCCGATGGGCTTTACTCACTGGATTTCGGACGTTGGATCGACACCAGCGTGCTGGGACCGGTCGAAACCGTACTCGCGCCGGCGCCTCGCGTTTCGATCGCTGGGTTGGCCCGCACCGATCAGCGGCTGTTCATCAACCTGATGGACAATGTGCGCGGTAAAGTCGTCGCTTGCGACCGGACGGGAAAAAGCTGGTCGCTGAAGCCAGTCGGTCTGCCCGAAAACGGCAATGTTGGCATCAGCCATGCGGAGCATTTCGGCGCCAGTGTCTCGTTCTCCTTCACCGATTTCCTGACGCCGAGCTCGATCATCTGGTCGGACGACGACGGCGAGACGCTGAAGACAGTGAAGGCGCAGCCGGCGCGCTTCGATGCCTCGCCCTTCATCTCCGAACAGTTCGAGGCGCGCTCCAGGGACGGCACGATGGTCCCGTACTTCGTCGTCAGGCGGCGCGACCAGAGCGGACCTGTGCCGACGCTGCTTTACGGCTATGGTGGCTTCGAAGTGCCGCTGCTGCCGGGCTATGCCGGCGTGCGCGGCCGGCTCTGGCTGGAGAAGGGCAACGCCTATGTGCAAGCCAACATACGCGGCGGCGGCGAGTTCGGCCCGGCCTGGCACCAGGCGGCGCTCAAGGGTAACCGTCAGAACGCCTTCGACGATTTCGCCGCGGTGGCAGAGGATCTCGTCAAGCGCGGCATCACGACGGCGGCGCAGCTCGGGATCCAGGGTGGCTCAAACGGCGGCCTGCTGACCGGCACGTCACTGATCCAGCGTCCGGAACTGTTCGGGGCCGTCATCATCGACGTGCCGCTGCTCGACATGCTGCGCTACACTGAACTGCCGCCCGGGGCTTCGTGGATCGCCGAATATGGCGATCCCTCGAAGCCGGAAGAGGCGGCATGGCTGGCGGCCTACTCGCCCTATCAACATGTCAAAGTGGGTGGCGACTATCCGCCGGTTCTGCTGATGACCTCAACCGCGGACGACCGCGTCCATCCCGGCCATGCCCGCAAGATGGCGGCGCGCCTGCAGGAGGCCGGCCACGGCAGGACGCTGTTCTTCGAGGAAACGGAAGGCGGACATGGCGGGCGCGGCGATCGTCGTCCTCAAGCGGCGCAAACGGCGATGCGCTATGTCTTCCTGCAGCGGGCGCTGGAGCATCGGACGGAAAAGGGGAAACCGGTTTTCGGATAATCCGATGCACTTTCGAAAACCTGCCACGGCTTGAATTCAAGGCCAAGGGCGGCTTAAGGTGCCGCCATGGCTTGCACGAAGACATCAGGCGCCTTCGGGGTTGCGGTGACGCCGTCACCGCGCACGCTTCGTGCTGAGCTGCTCAGGCTTTGCGCCCGCATCGGCTATTCGCCGCCCGCCTGTCTCTGACGAATCCAGCCCCGGCATTTGCCGGATTGATTCCAGAGGAAAGATCAAATCCATGACCTATCAGAACTATTCGCTGAAGCAGCTTCAGCAGATCGACGCCGCGCATCACCTTCACCCGTTCACCGACCACAAGGAACTGCGCGAGATCGGCTCGCGCATCATCACCCGTGCCGACGGGCCGTTCATCTATGATGCCGAGGGCACCGAGATCCTCGACGGCATGGCCGGCCTGTGGTGCGTCAATGTCGGCTATGGCCGCAATGAGCTGGCCGAGGCCGGCTATGCCCAGATGAAGGAGCTGCCCTACTACAACTCCTTCTTCAAATGCTCGACGCCGACGCCTGTGCTGTTGTCGAAGAAGCTGGCGGAACTGGCGCCGAAGCACGTCGGCCAAGTGTTCTACGGCTCGTCCGGCTCGGAGGCCAACGACACGGCGCTCAGGCTCGTCCGTCACTACTGGGCGCTCGAGGGCAAGCCGGAGAAGAACCGCGTCATCTCGCGCAAGATGGGCTATCACGGTTCGACCATTGCCGGCACCTCGCTCGGCGGCATGGAGCCGATGCACAAGCAGCTCGGCGGCGCCGTTCCCAACATCGTCCATGTGATGATGCCCTATGCCTACGAACTCGCGCTGCCCGGCGAAAGCGACCATGATTTCGGCCTGCGCGCGGCCAAGGCCGTCGAGGACGCCATCCTCGAGGCCGGCGCCGACAAGGTGGCCGCCTTCATCGGCGAGCCGGTGATGGGTGCCGGCGGGGTGAAGATCCCGCCGCTGAGCTACTGGCCGGAAGTGCAACGCATCTGCCGCAAGTACGACGTGCTCCTGATGCTCGACGAGGTGATCACCGGCTATGGCCGCACCGGCGAATGGTTCGCGGCGCAGACCTTCGGCGTCGAGCCCGACACCATCACAACGGCCAAGGCGCTGACGTCCGGCTACCAGCCGCTGTCGGCGCTGCTGGTCGGCGACCGCATCAGTGCGACGCTGGTCGAGAAGGGCGGCGAGTTCTATCACGGCTACACCTATTCCGGTCACCCCGTGGCCTGCGCCGTGGCGCTGAAGAACCTCGAGATCATCGAGCGCGAAGGCCTGGTCGAGCGGGTCAGGAACGACACCGGTCCCTACTTCGCCCAGGTGCTGCAGGAGCGCATCGCCGGGCACAATCTGGTCGGCGAGGTGCGCTCGATCGGACTGATGGGGGCGATCGAGATCGTCAAGGACAAGGCGACGAAGGAGCGTTACCTGCCGTCGGGAAGTGCTGCCGTCGTCGTGCGCGACCATGCGATCGCCCAAGGCATGATGCTGCGCGCCACCGGCGACACGATGATCCTGTCGCCGCCGCTGATCTGGACGCGCGAGACGGTCGACATGGCCTGCGACCGCATCGCCAGGGCACTCGATCTCGCCGAAGCGGATTTGCGCAAGCGCTGAACGAAACAGCCGGGCGTCGCCAGCGACGGCGCCCGGCTTCTCTTGGGCGTTAGTCGCGATCGTGGACCAACGGCCGGGCCGTACTGCCGTGTCCCAGCCCAGGAAATGTGCTGAAAAGCCGGATGCCGTCTGACAGTATGCGCCAGGGTTCATGTGAACCAACGGCAATTTCATGCAAGGGCAGGCGTGTATGGTGAGTTCCTTTCGTGCGGTCGTGGTCGGTGGCGGCTGCGTGGGCACAGGCATTCTTTATGGCCTGGCGAAACGCGGCTGGACCGATGTGGCATTGCTGGAGAGGACGCAGCTTACCGCCGGCTCGACATGGCATGCCGCAGGGCTCATTCCGTCCTACGCGCGCAGCCGCAACGTCGGCCGCATGATCGCCAGGTCGATTGAGATCTATGAGGGCCTGGAAGCCGAGACGGGCCAGAGTGTCGGCTGGCACAAATGCGGCCAGCTGCGCATTGCCAACACGCGCGACCGGCTCGACGAGTACAAGAGCTATATGGATGTCGCTGAGGTCCAGGGTCTGCGGGCCCGGATCGTATCGCCGGCGGAGGCGCGCGAGATCTGGCCGCTGCTCGACAACAAGGACATGCTGGGTGCCCTTTACCACCCCGACGATGGCCACATTGCACCCGCGGATGTCACCCAGGCGATGGCCAAGGGCGCACGCGACCTCGGCGCGAAGGTCCATCTCGACACCGAAGTTGTTGGGTTCGAGCGGATGCCGGGCGGCGAGTGGAAGGTCAACACATCGCGCGGCGACATCCTCTGCGAGCACGTCATCCTTGCTACGGGCAACTATGCGCGCCAGACCGGCGCCATGCTGGGTCTGGACATTCCGGCGATCCCGATCGTCCATCAGTACTGGATCACCGAGGCGGTTCCAGAGATTGTGGAGCGCAAACGGCTGGGCCTACCGGAAATGCCGATCCTCAGGGACGAGGGCTACGAGGGCTATCTGCGCGAAGAGGGGGATGGGCTGCTGTTCGGTCCCTATGAGCGCACGGAACAGCTCAAGCTGTTCGCCGAAAACGGCGTCCCGGAATGGTTCGGCGCCGATTTGCTCGATGAGGATTTCGACGCTGTTTCCTGGAACTGGGAGCGTGCCAGCGAATTGGTCCCCGCGCTGGGGCGCGCGGGCATCAAGCGGAATGTGCGGGGACCTTTCCAGATGACGGCCGATGAACTGCCGCTGATGGGACAGGCCTGGGGCCTTGAGAATGTCTGGCTCGCCGAAGGCGTGCCAGGGGGCATCCTCTGGGGCGGAGCTATCGGCTATTACCTTTCCGAGCGGATCGTGGAGGGCGGCAACAGCATCGATACGGCGGAGCTCGATCCCCGCCGCTTTGGCCACTATGCCAACAAGAACTGGACCCGGGCAAAAGTCAGGGAAGCCTGGGGTACGCACGCGGTACAGCACTATCCAGGCCAGGACATGCCGGCGGCGCGACCACAGAAAACGGCACCGTCCTACGATCGCCTGAGCCAGCTCGGCGCGGTATGGGACGTGTTGAACGGCTGGGAGATGCCGAGCTGGTTCGCGCCCGCGGGTGTCGAAGCGCGAAACATCTATGGCTGGCGCTGGACCCCCAAAGGCAACCACGTCGCCGAGGAAGTCCACGCCGTCCGTCAGGCCGTGGGGCTGGTCGAGATGACGCCGATGACCAAGTTCGAGGTCAGCGGCCCAGGCACCGAGGCCTGGCTCGACGGAATCCTTGCCAACAAGCTGCCTCGTCCCGGTCGTGTCGCCCTTGCCCATCACCTGACGCGGGCCGGTGGCGTGCAGGCCGAGTATGTGGTGGCGCGGCTGCAGAACGGTCTGTTCTACCTCATATCGACGCCGCGCGCCGAGCGCTGCAATTTTGACGACTTGAGCCGGCTGCTGCCGCAGAGCGGCAACGTGCAGCTTCGCAATGTCACCGACGATCGCGGCAGCTTCACAATCGTTGGACCGAAGGCGCGGGAGGTATTGCAGCCGCTGACGGAAGTCGATCTCTCCAACGAGGCCTTCCCATGGTTCAGCGTGCGGTCCGGGACCGTCGGCCTGGCCAGCGACGTGCGCCTGCTGCGCGTCAACTACTCAGGCGAACTGGGATGGGAGCTCTATCATCCGCTCTGTTATCAGCGGCATCTGCTGGACGCGCTTCTGGCGTCGGGCGAGGCGCACGGGCTCAGACCGGTTGGACTTCAAGCACTGGAGTCCCTGCGTCTCGACAAGTCCTACCGGGCCATGTACCGCGACATGAATCCCGAACTGTCGGCCTGGGAAAGCGGTCTTGACCGCTTCGTCAGCCTCGACAAGGGGGACTTCATCGGCCGGGCGGCGCTGGTCGCGAAACAGAAGCAGGGGACGGGACGCCGGATCGCCACTCTGTCGATCGATACCGACGGTGCCAGCGCTTTCGCCTTCGAGGGTGTTTACCGCGATGGCGAGCTCGTCGGCCATGTCACCTCGGCAGGCTATTCCTATAGTTTTTGTCACGACATCGCACTTGCGCTGCTGCCTCTCGAACTCGCCGCGCCCGGCACCGAACTGGAAGTTTCAATCCTTGGCGAGCGCCGCTCGGCAAAGGTGATTGCCGACTCGCCCTACGATCCGGAAGGCCTGCGCGGGCGCATGTAAGCATCCCCGGGCAGGAATGTCGGACTGATAGGCGATCCCAAGATCGCCGTACGCCGGGCTCTGGCAACGAAGACCACGCGCTAATTCCGACCGCGGCAATCGAAATACAGGCGGTGCAAAACGCAAAAACCGCGTCCCATCGGGAACGCGGCTTTGCCAGATACGCATGGCGTTTCGCTACAAGCGACTTGCGAAACTTACGGGCTCCGGTACGCGAGACCTGATCCGGAGCGCCGGGCGGATGCGATATGTCCGCCTCGCAGTCCGTTTTATAGGCACATCGTTACCGGCCGGTTATCGAGACCTTAAGCAAATCTAAATTTGCCGGTTTCTGACCGAAAAAACTCGCTAATAAGCCTGTGAAAGCAGGGCGTTATGCCTGATTGCCGCGTAGGAAATTTATAATGCCGGAAAAATCGGCGCCGGCATTTCCCTGCGCGTTGAACAGCGCGTAGAGCTGCGTCGCCCCGGCCCCGAGCGGCGTCACCGCGCCGGCGCCTTGCGCTGCCTCCTGCGACAGCTTCAAATCCTTCAGCATGAGGGCGGCGGCGAAGCCCGGCTTGTAGTCGCGGTTGGCGGGCGAGGCCGGCACCGGCCCTGGCACCGGGCAATATGTGGTGAGTGACCAGCATTGGCCCGACGAGGTCGAGGCGACGTCGAACAGCGCCTGGTGCGACAGTCCGAGCTTTTCCGCCAGCACGAAGGCTTCGGCGACGCCGATCATCGAGATGCCGAGGATCATGTTGTTGCAGATCTTGGCCGCCTGTCCGGCGCCGTCGTCGCCGCAATGGACGATGCGGCCAGCCATCGGCTTCAGGGCCGGCTCGGCCTTGGCGAAGGCGTCCTTCGAGCCGCCGGCCATAAAGGTCAACGTGCCGGCGGTGGCGCCGCCTGTGCCGCCCGAGACCGGCGCGTCGATCGACAGCAGGCCGTGCTTGCTGGCGATAGCGTGGGCCTTGCGCGCCGATTCGACGTCGATGGTGGAAGAGTCGATGAACAGCGCGCCTTTCTTCGCCTTGGGCGCGATGTCCTCATAGACCGACAGCACATGCTTGCCGGCAGGCAGCATGGTTATGACGACATCGGCGTCCTTCACCGCGGCAGGGGCGTTGGCCATGACGGTCACGCCGTGCTCCTTGGCGACGGTGAGGTTCTCCGGCACCAGGTCGAAGCCGTGCACAGAATGCCCGGCCTTGACCAGGTTGGCGGCCATCGGATTGCCCATATTACCCAAGCCGATGAAGGCGATGGTTGCCATCGTTTTTCTCCCGAAATTGTCTGGTTCAGCGCCCGATCAGCGCGCGTGCGATGATGACGCGCATGATCTCGTTAGTGCCTTCGAGGATCTGGTGGACGCGCAGGTCGCGCACCAGTTTCTCGACGCCGTAATCGTGCAGATAGCCATAGCCGCCATGCAACTGCAGCGCCTCGTTGGCGACGTCGAAGCCGACATCGGTGACGAAGCGCTTGGCCATCGCCGACCATTTGCCGGCGTCGGGCGCCTTGCGGTCGAGCTTCGAAGCGGCGGCGTAGAGGAAGATGCGCGCCGCCTGCAACTCGGTCTCCATGTCGGCCAGCCTGAACTGCAGCGCCTGGAACTGGTTGATCTTCGAGCCGAAGGCCTTGCGCTCGCCTGTATAGGATAAAGCCTTGTCGAGCGCCGACTGCGCGCCGCCGAGCGAGCAGGCGGCGATGTTCAGCCGGCCGCCGTCGAGGCCGGCCATGGCGATGCCGAAGCCTGCGCCTTCCGTGGCCAGCAGGTTCTCGACCGGCACCTTGCAATCCTCGAAGATGACCTGGCGGGTCGACTGCATGTGCCAGCCCATCTTGTGCTCGTTGGCGCCGAAGGAGAGGCCTGGTGCATCCTTGGGCACGACGAAGGTCGAGATGCCTTTCGGTCCGTCGGCGCCGGTGCGGGCCATGACGACATAGAGGTCGCTGTCGCCGGCGCCGGAGATGAACTGCTTGGCGCCGTTCAGCACATAGTCGCCGCCGCTTTTCACCGCGCGCGTCTTCAGCGCCGCGGCATCCGAGCCGGAGCCCGGCTCGGTCAGGCAATAGCTCGCCAGCCATTCCATCGAGGTCAGCATCGGCAGGAAACGCTGGCGCTGCTCCTCGCTGCCGAAGCGGTCGATCATCGACGCCGCCATGTTGTGGATCGAGATGAAGGAGGAAAATGCCGGATCGGCGCGGGCGAGCGCCTCGAAGATCAGCACGGCATCGAGCCGCCCGAGGGCCGAACCGCCAACGTCGTCGCGGACATAGATGCCGCCGAGGCCGAGCGGCCCGGTTTCGCGAATCACGTCGGCCGGGAAATGTTTCGCACGGTCCCAGTCGAGCGCGTTCGGCGCGACGCGGTTGGCGGCGAAGGCCTCGGCCATCTCCTGGATGGCGCGCTGCTCCTCGGTGAGTTCGAATTGGCTGGTGCTCGCATCGACCGCGGCGTCCATGGCGTGCTCCCTGTCGTTTTAGGCCTTCTGGCCTGTCGTTTTTGGCTTTGCGCGCCATTCAATCTAGACCAATGATGCCGCCGCGCAACCCGCCCGGTCGCGGAGCGGCTATGCATGGATCGACCAACGGAGCATGGCGTGACGACAGTCTTCGACGAACTGCTCGATCGTTTCCACGCCTATCTCAGGACCGTGGACAGCGCTCTGGTCAGCGACGCCGTCGCCCGCATCGATTGGGGCATGCCGGTGCGTCCGCTGGAGCCGCGTCGGCTCGCCTGCCTGCGCCATCTCGATCGCATCGCCGAACTCGCGCCGCCGGACATCCGACCCCTGGCGCGATTCGTGGCGGAGCATCGCGGCGATCTGCGCTGGGGCCAGACCTACAAAGTCTCGGATTTCGGCCGGGCGTTCCTGGACAATTACGGCTGGCTGGAGGTTTTCGGCACGCGCGGCCATTTCGTCAATGACGAGGTCGCGGCCGGCCTGCTGATCCTCGGACCCGCGATCGTCTATCCCGACCACCATCACATTGCCGAGGAGATCTACATTCCGCTGACCGGCGGTACGGAGTGGCACAAGGGCGAAAGCGGTTTCCATGTTCGCGAGGCGGGCGAGGTGATCCATCACCGTTCGAATGTCAGCCATGCCATGCGCACGGGCAAGGAGCCGCTGCTGGCGCTCTACATCTGGCGTGGCGGGCCGCTGGCGCAGAAGTCGACAATCCCGGGCACCGTGGCGCAGGGCAGGGGCTGATGGCTGCCAAAGCGATCATGCTGCAAGGCACCGGCTCCGATGTCGGCAAGAGCGTGCTGGTGGCGGGGCTCTGCCGCGCGGCGAAGATGCGCGGGCTGAAGGTGCGGCCGTTCAAGCCGCAGAACATGTCGAACAATGCCGCCGTCGCTGACATTCCCGGCGACAACAAGGCCAGCGGCGGCGAGATAGGCCGCGCGCAATGGCTGCAAGCGATCGCCTGCGGCGTGGCGCCGACCGTTCACATGAACCCGGTGCTGCTCAAG
>NZ_RZOJ01000490.1:0-4093 GCF_003998845.1 Mesorhizobium sp. M4A.F.Ca.ET.022.05.2.1
CTCTGCGCCTCGTTGTCCTTGGCCCGGCTGTCATAGATGGCGTCATGGAACCAGATCGCCGCCTCCACGGCTTCCGGGTCATGGAGCAGGCGTCTATAGTCCGCCGCAAGCTCCAGCATCGCCTCGATATGGGCGAGGCCATGGTAGCGGCGGTCCGTTGCCCGATAGAGGGCCGAGAGCTCGCTTTTCAGCGGCTCATCGATCAAGGGTTCGTTTTCCATGGCTGCTTGAATTCCCGTGAACCAAATCCATTTGACAGAGCACTAAGGAAAATTGAGTTCAATCCTGCTACGATCTGGCCTATATGTGCGGCCGGAGAATAGCCGGCAGGCCGGAGACCGTCGATGAACAGCATTACGATTGCCCGCCCCAGCATTGTGCAGCCGGTCGACCCGATCTGGCGCTCGGTCCGTGACGAGGCGATGGAAGCGGTCAACCGCGATCCGCTGCTTGCCGCGTTCCTCTATTCGACCATCCTCAACCAGGAAAGCCTGGAAGAAGCGGTGATCCATCGGCTGGCCGAACGGCTCGACCATCAGGACATCGGTTCCGACCTCATCCGGCAGACCTTCAATGCCATGCTGGCCGACGATCCGGATTGGAGCACGACGGTTCGCGTCGACATCCAGGCCTATTATGACCGTGATCCGGCCTGCGACCGCTTCATCATGCCGGTGCTCTACTTCAAGGGCTTCCACGCCATCCAGACGCATCGGCTGGCGCACTGGCTGTGGAACCAGGGCCGCCGGGATTTCGCGCTCTACCTGCAGAGCCGCTCCTCCTCGGTGTTCCAGACCGACATCAACCCGGCCGCCCGTATCGGCAAGGGCATTTTCGTCGACCACGCCACCGGCCTAGTCGTCGGTGAGACCGCGGTGATCGAGGACGATGTCTCGATCCTGCACGGGGTAACTCTCGGCGGTACCGGCAAGGCCGGCGGCGACCGCCATCCGAAGATCCGCCGCGGCGTGCTGATCGGCGCCGGCGCCAAGATCCTCGGCAACATCGAAGTCGGCCATTGCTCGAAGATCGCTGCCGGATCGGTCGTGCTATCGCCGGTGCCGCACAACAAGACGGTCGCCGGCGTGCCGGCGCGCGTCGTCGGCGAAACCGGTTGCGACCAGCCTTCCAGGCAGATGGACCAGCTTCTGCCGTCGCAGACCATGGACCACGTTGTCAGCTTCGATATCTGAGGCCGGGATGCCCGCGCGCGGCTGAATCCGGCTGTACGCGCGGACCGGTTCCGGTTCTGTCGCCGGCTTGCCTTTACATCGCCATTGTCGGCGTGCCAGAAGCCGCGTTCAAATCAGCAAGCCGACGATCGGAGAAGACTTTGAAGCCGGACGAAATCAGAAAGCTGGACGCCTATTTCAAGCGCGTCTTCCAGAATCCCAAGCTCCAGGTGAAGGCGCGCCCGCGCAAGGAGGATTCGGCCGAGGTCTATGTCGGCGACGAATTCCTCGGCATCGTCTTCAAGGACGAGGATGATGGCGACTACAATTTCTCGATGGCGATCCTCGACATCGATCTGGGCTGAGCCCTCTGCCGGCCGGACCTGAGCCTGTGCGGTCCGGTCGATGCTTCCCATTGGAAACATGCAATGAATCTAATGGGCTAGCGCCCTGTCTTCAGGATGTGCGTGGCCTTCGCGGCGATTGCCGCGTCAAGCGCCTGCCAGTTGCCGAGAAACTCTCGGGGAAAGCGGTAGGTGAGGCTGAGGCCGTCGCCGACATGGATGTCGCGCTCGCAGGGCGCCAGCGATTCCTCCGCGCTCGGTCCGCTCAGGCAGCGGGCAACGAAAGGATCCTTGCCCGGGCGGGCGGCGACAGCAAGTACCTCGTTGAGATAACCTGACTTCTCGGTGAAGCCATAAAGCGTCGTGCCGCCCGGCCCCGAGGTGCCGGGCTGGACGATCAGCGCGCTGTAGATCGGGGCGAGGCGGCCGCTCATGTCGCGCGACATCATCTGTTGCTCGAAGGACAGGAACACGATGTTCTTGCGTTCGCCCTTGTGGTTGAAGTCGTCGCGCGCGGCGGTGCTGTAGCCGTCCAGTTCGGGATAGCGCATGTAGAGGTCGAGACGCGAGGCGATGCCGTCGCGCCGTGCCTGCTCGAAGCGAATGAAATTGGCTGGCACGGCAATGACATTGTTGCCGATCACGACTTCATGGACGGTCGTGTCGTCAGTGTAGCCGGCCATGGCGATCGAGCGTCCCAGCCACTTGCCGCCGAGGCTGATTGCCACCGACAGCAGCGCCAGCGCCGCGAAGGTATAGAAGACCCGCTTCATCAGCGTGGAATCGACAACCTCGAATTCCGGGCCATTAACTGTCGCCGCCTGCTTCATCGCTTCCCTGTTACCTCGGCCGCCTGACATCCCGGATGTCCCCTGGCGGCACACATGGCGCGGCATGGTACTTGCAGCGCGCCTGTCGGACGCGACTGTGCGACGTCATGGTAAAAGGAAGGTAAAGATGGGTGCTGTGGGGCTCTGGCTCTTTGCTTTCGCGGTCGGCCTCACCGCCAGCGGCATGGCCGGATCGACGATGGAACTGGCTTGCGGCCGACGGCTTGCCTTCACTGAACCCTACGTGTCGCCTTCACATATACTGCGATCGCTGGCCGCGACGGCATGCGCTGGACCCTTCATGCTCGCCAACGATGCGCTGGATGCCCACAGACGGGGCCGCATCACCATGCTTGCGCTGATTTCCTGCGGCTGCACCACGATAGCCTGGGCGCTGGCGCTGGGTATCGTCCTGCTCGCCATTGCATCCTGGGCGACCGGTCTCCTAGGGTCGGCTCACTTCCCAGCGTGAGACGATTCGGAGACGGACAATGCCGACCTATACGATCGACGGAAAGGCTCCCACCTTCGAGGACGCCGACAGCAACTGGATCGCGCCGGACGCGACGCTGATCGGCGACATCAGCATCGGCCGCGATGCCGGCTTCTGGTTCGGTGTCGTCATCCGCGGCGACAACGAGCCGATCACCGTCGGCGCCGGGACCAATGTCCAGGAGCATACGGTGATGCACACCGATCCGGGCTTTCCGCTGACTATCGGCACGGGCTGCACGATCGGCCACCGGGCGCTGCTGCATGGCTGCACGATCGGCGACAACAGCCTGATCGGCATGGGCGCCATCGTGCTCAACGGGGCAAGGATCGGCAGGAACTCGCTGGTCGGCGCCGGCGCACTGGTTACCGAGGGCAAGGTCTTTCCCGACAATTCGCTGATCGTCGGCTCGCCCGCCCGCGTGGTGCGGGAACTTGACGAAGCGGCCGTCGCCAGGCTGCGCGGCTCGGCGGCGCACTACGTCGCAAACGGCAAGCGCTTCAAGGCCGGGCTGAAGAAGGCCTGAGTCCGCGACAGGTGGCGGGCATTGGCATCTCTCAGTGTTCATCCCGGCCAGGATTCGACACAGGCTTATCCAGCGCCTCGCGCAGCAATGCGGCGCCGGTTTCAAAGCCGGCATCGTCCGCTTCCTCCAGCGCCGTCGAACAATCATCGATGCGGGTCCTGAGCGCCGGGTCCGCGCCGGCCGCGAGAAGCAGGCGTATCGCCTCTACATCACGCATCGCCACCGCGTAGTGAAGCGGCGTCCAGTCGTTGACGCCCCGCATGTCGGGATCGGCGCCATGCTCGATGAGGGTACGGATAACGTCGTGCCTGTCCCGCCGCTCGGTCGACAGCGCTGCGATGATGGAAGGGAATCCGGCATGGTCCGCATAGTTCGGATTCGAGCCCGCCTCGATCAGCGCCGAGATGAAGGCAAGCGGGCTCCAGTAGATCGCGTACTCCAGCGGGTGGCCAAGGCCGAGCTCGAACGGCATGCGTTCGTCGAACCAGCGCGGCGCGCCGCCCAGGGCCGTGCCGAGAACCTCAAAGTCGCCGGCTTTGAAGGCATCGTCGATGGCCTTGAACAGCCGATGACGCTCACACCGGTCGTCGGGGATCTCCAGCATGGCTCTGATCCGCAATGATGACCATATTGCTCTCAATCACCCCAGGCGCAAAGCCATTGTCAACGGAGTGCTGCACACCGCCAGAAATGGCGGAGCCGGCCCGGGGACAGGGCCGGCTCCGCCA
>NZ_RZOJ01000491.1:0-4091 GCF_003998845.1 Mesorhizobium sp. M4A.F.Ca.ET.022.05.2.1
GAAGCCGGTTGCGACGGAGCGTCGGTCGCGACCGCGCGATGGGCGCCTGCGAGTTCTCATTTGCGAGGACGAGACCGATGTCGCGGCGGTGATCGCGGCGCTCCTCGATGCGGAAGGCTTTTCCAGCGACGTCGCCCCCGACATCGACACCGCCATGGCGCTCCTGCGCACCCGCGACTATGTGGCGCTGACGCTCGATATCAAGCTTGCCGGGGAATCCGGTATCAAGCTCTTCCACGACATCAGGGCGTCACCGGTGAATTCCGACATTTCGGTCATCGTCATCTCCGCCGTCGCCGATGAGGCCAAGCGTTCGCTGAACGGCACCGCCGTCGGCATCGTCGACTGGCTGGAAAAGCCGGTGGATTCGACGCGGCTTCACGCCGCTCTCGCCAAGATCGTCGCCGGCAAGGTCGAGCGGAGGCCGAGGATCCGCCACGTCGAGGACGACGAGGGGGTGCTTGCCGTAATGTCGGCGGGGCTGGGTCCGGACGTCTTGATCGCTTCGGCGAAAACGCTGCAGGAGGCCCGGCGGGCGGTCGCGAAGCATCGCTACGACCTGGTCATCCTCGACATCGCGCTTCCTGACGGATCGGGGCTGGATCTGCTCATCGATCTGCCGCAGGAGACCGGAGTTATCGTGTTCTCGGCGGCGGAGATGGACGAGAAACTCGGCGACCGGGTGCAGGCGATGATGACCAAGACCAGGGCGTCGGAGATCGATGTGGCCAAGCTGGTCCGACGCATGTTGGTTGCGTCCCGCAACGCAGCGGGACCCACCGTGCAAGCAAGGGAGTGAGGTTGATGTCGACAAGGATCCTCTATGTGGATGACGAGGACGACATTCGCGAGATCGCCCAAATGTCGCTCGAACTCGAGCCGCGGTTCGAGGTGCGGTCCTGCTCTTCTGGCGCCGAAGCACTGGCGGTCGCCGCCGATTGGCAGCCCAACCTCATCCTGCTCGACGTGATGATGCCGGACATGGACGGGCCGGAGACGCTGAAGCGGCTGGCCGCCTCGCCGCTTACGGCATCGATACCCGTGGCGTTCATCACGGCGCGCACCCAGACGCATCAGGTCGAACACTATCTGGCCATGGGGGCAGTCGGGGTCATCGCCAAACCCTTCGACCCGCTGGCGCTTGCCGGTGAAGTCAGCAAGCTGCTTGCGCTACGAACGGGCTGACGGCCTGCTTCGGATGTCCACGCGGCCGGTATAGGCGATAAGCTGCTGCGGAAGCTGTGCGGCGCCGTTTACGGCTCCTATACCATGCCCTCATATTCATCTACTGATTGTATCGAAATGCGGCCGTCGCGAATCGGCTTTATCTATGATTACGCGGCGTTGGCGGGCGCGGGGAACACCCGCGCGGAACTATGGCATGGACCCGCATTGGCGGATGGCGGTCCATGGATTGATCACTCCGGGGGGCGACGGAACCGGAGCAGGACAGGTGAACGGAGCGAAGGCAAGAATTCTGATCTGCGATGACGATCCATTGCTGCTCGAGCTGATGGAATTCAGGCTGAGGGCGAAGGGATACGAGGTCATCAAAGCGGTCGACGGTGCCGAAGCGCTCTCCAAGGCGGAGCGGGACGCACCCGACATCATCGTGCTCGATGCGATGATGCCCAAGGCTGACGGCATCGAGGTGCTGGCGCGCATCAAGGGCGATCCGGCTCTGTCCGAAACCCCGGTCGTCATGCTGACCGCGCGCAAGGCCGAAAAGGACATCGTCTCGGCGCTCGAAAAGGGTGCCGACGACTACCTGGTGAAGCCGTTCATCCCCGAAGAACTCCTGGCCCGGCTTGCGCGCCTGATCGCGCGGAACAAGCGCTGATGCAGCGAAGCCGGCGCGCCGCCATTGCCGCATGCATGTTCCTGGCAATCGCCGCATCTCCCGGCGTCTCATTGGCCCAGACCGCCGACGAGCTATACGCGTCCGGCGTCAAGGCAAGGCAAGCCCAGCATTTCGATGAGGCGGCGGACCTGCTCAAGCGCGCGCTGGCGCTGAAACCCGGCAATGCCGATGTTCTGGTGCAGCTCGGCTTTGCCGAGCTCGGCCGCAACGATCTGCCGGCCGCGCGCGAGGCCTTTTCCGGTGCGCTCTCGCTTGCCCCGGCCTATCAGGATGCCAGCTTCGGCCTGGCCGAGGTTGAGTTCCGCTCCGGCAATCTGGATGCGGCACTGCCGCTGGCCGAATCGGTGGTCCGCGCCGAGCCCGGCAATGCCGACGCCGCGGCGCTGGTTGAGACCATTCGCAAGGCAAAGCAGGCCGCCGCCGGCAGCAAGGTGAAGCCCGCTCCGGCGGCTGCAGTGCCCGCGAAGAAGGCGCCCCCGCGGCGGGCGGATCCCGTCGCCGGGCTGATGCAGCAGGGCAGGCGGCTCAGGGCGGCGGGCAAGCTGCCAGAGGCCGAGCAGGCCTATCGCCGGGCGCTAAGGCTGGCGCCGAAGAACACCGACATACTGGTCGCCCTTGGCCTTGTCGTCGGCTCCGGCCAGCGCTTCGACGTGGCCGGGCATTTTTTCGACAGGGCGTTGGCCATCGACCCCGGCCTGCTCGACGCTCGCCTCGGCAAGGTGCGCCTGGCGATCTGGCAGGGCGATTTGCCGCGCGCCCGCGCGCTGGCCGATGAGGCGCTGGCTTCGGCGCCGGACAATGTCGAGGTGCTGAACCTCGACGCCAGGATTGCCCTGCTCGAAGCGGATTACAGGCGGGCCGAACAGTCGTTCCAGCGCGCCTTTGCGGTCGATCCGCGCAATGCCGAGGCGCTGGTCGGCATCGGCGATGTGCGCCGCGCCGAGGGTGACGACGCCGCCGCGCGGCTGGCCTACCGACAGGCGCTGGCCATCGTGCCCGGCTCCGCCGACATCGAGCAGAGGCTGGCCGTGCCGCCGCCGCGCAAATGGCGGCT
Organism: Mesorhizobium sp. M4A.F.Ca.ET.022.05.2.1; assembly: GCF_003998845.1. Taxonomy (NCBI): domain Bacteria; kingdom Pseudomonadati; phylum Pseudomonadota; class Alphaproteobacteria; order Hyphomicrobiales; family Phyllobacteriaceae; genus Mesorhizobium; species Mesorhizobium sp. M4A.F.Ca.ET.022.05.2.1. The sequence continues at coordinate 2,916 of NZ_RZOJ01000491.1, forward strand.
CGATATCGGCACAGAGATGAGCGATCTCAGCGACGGGCTCGGCGACTGGACCGACAGTTCGGCAGGTCTTGCCTATCGGCTGTCGCCGGCAACGACCATTTCGGGCCGCAGCCGGGTGGCGACCCGCTACGGCCATACCGACGTTCAGGTCGAGGGCCGCATCGACCAGGCCTTTTCGCCCGCCTTCTCCGCCTATGCGCTGGCGGCAGCGACCCCGGACGCCGATTTCCTGGCGCGCTACTCGATCGGTGCCGGCGCGTCCTGGCAGGTCATGGCGCCGGCCAGGCAATTCGGTCCGGTCTCGCTCAACATCGACGCCCGCTACGACGATTTCGCCAATGCCGGCGTCACCACCATCTCGCCCTGGGTGCAGGGCTACATCCTCGATGGCCGCCTCGGGCTTTCCGCCCGCTGGGTGCACGCCGAGGACGATATCGGCACGCGCGCCGACGGTTATGTGCTGCGCGCCGATCTTGTGGTGACGCCCCGCTTCAACCTGTTCGGCGGTTACGCCGACGCGCCGGAAATCTCCGACGGCACGCTGGTGCCGACGCGCACCGTCTTCGGTGGCCTTTCCTGGGATGTCAGCGATCCGCTGACGCTGCGCGCCAGCCTGGCGCACGAGCAACGCCCGACCTTCGACCGGACCATATTCGGGCTCGGTCTGACCGCGCGGTTCTGATCATGTGGCTGGTCTGGGACATGTCCATTCTGCTCAGCGCCCTTTCGCTGGTGATCATGCTGCTTTTGATCGCGCGCCGGGTGCTGCAGGAGCGCCGGAGCACTGCCGCCGCCGATCAGCGGCGCCAGCTTCTGACGGCGCTGATCGCCTTCACCGAAAACCGCGACCGCGAGGCCCTGAAGGCGGCCATCCTCGCGGTGCCGGCCGGGGTGGCGATCAATGCCGGCTTCGAATTCCTGTCGCTGCTGCGCGGCGCGGAGCACGACGACGTCCTTGCCGCCTTCAAGGAATGCGGCATGCCGGCCCGTGTCGGCAGGCAGCTTGAACGAGGCAACGTCGCCGAACGCATCCACGCCGCCGAGATGCTCGCGGCGCTGGATTCGGAGGATGCGTCGGCACGCCTGCTTTCGGCGCTGGCCGAGGACCGCTCGCGCGAAGTCAGGATCGCCGCGGCCATCGCGCTCAGCGATCTCGGCAGCCTGCCGCTGCTCGAC
>NZ_RZOJ01000492.1:0-4090 GCF_003998845.1 Mesorhizobium sp. M4A.F.Ca.ET.022.05.2.1
CTTTGATGGCCCTGCCGGCCGGCGCGGCCAATCTGGTCAAGACCTACAGCTACTTCGCCATTGGCGGCCGCACGCTGGACGATATCGAGACGCAGCTTTCCAAGCACGGACCGCAGGTGAAAAGCACCGGCTCGCGACACCCGGGCGCGACGCAAATGGCGTTCACCACCCGCGTCAGCTATGCGGAAAGCTCGGGCTCCTGCCGCATCGCCGACGCCATCGTGACCGTCAAGGTCAAGGTGATCCTTCCGGAATGGCGCCGCTCGCGCAAAGCGGATGCCGACGTGAAGCTGTTCTGGGACACGCTGTCGGCCGACATCAAGCGCCATGAGGAACGCCATGTCGAGATCGCCAAGAACCACGCCAGGCAACTGGAGGATGCGCTGAAGGCGAGCTATCCGCAACGGACTTGCGCCGAGGCCAAGGCGAGAGCCGCGCAGATCACCGCGGCCGAACTCGCCAGGCACGACCAGGACCAGGTGCGGTTCGACCGCGTCGAGAGCGTCAACTTCGAAAGCCGCATCCTGCGGCTGCTGCGCTATCGGATCGAGCGCATCGAGAGCGGCCAGCTGCCGCCCGCCTGATTTTCGCCGGCACCAGGGCGCCGGTGGCGCAGGCCAATTTCGCCGAAGCATAGTGCCAGGCGGCAAAAACTTTCGAGCCCCTGTCGAAATCGGCCTATATGGGACGACATATGTCAGGTTCGCAGAGGCGGAGCCTGAGAGCACGAGACATCCAATCGACGCGGTGGATGCGTCGAACCGGCCAAGCCGGCCGCCCTGCCCCAGGGTGCGCGCAAGCCCACGAAAGAACGAGACCATGGATCAGGCTGTCGACAAGCCGGCGACAATTGCAGCGACGTCGCCGCTGACGGAGAGCGAGAAGAACGCCATCATCGGCGGCGTGCTGTTGTCGATGCTGCTGGCAGCGCTCGACCAGACCATCGTCGCCCCGGCCATGCCGACGATGGCGCGTTTGCTCGGCCATGCCGAATATCTGCCGTGGATCGTGACCGCCTATCTGCTCACCGCGACGGCTATGGCGCCACTTTATGGCAAGATTTCCGATGTTCATGGCCGCAGGCCGACGCTCTACGCGGCGATCCTTATCTTTCTCGCCGGATCGCTGGTCAGCGCAATGGCGCCCAACATGCTGGTGCTAGTCGTCGGGCGCGCTATTCAAGGCGCCGGCGGGGGTGGCTTGTTCGCGCTGGCACAGACGGTGATCGGAGACCTCGTGCCGCCGCGCGAGCGGGCGCGTTACGCGGCCTGGATCGCGGGTACCTGGGCTGTCGCCAGCATCGCCGGACCGCTGCTGGGCGGCACCTTCGCCGAACATCTGCACTGGTCGCTGATCTTCTGGATCAACCTGCCGCTCGGCCTGCTGGCCATGGCAATCATCAACAAGCCGCTGAAGAAGCTGCCGATCGCGGCAAAACATCATCGTATCGATGGTCTCGGCGCGGCGCTGCTGATAGCGACTACTGCCCTGCTGCTACTGGCGCTGAATTGGGGCGGCAGCGCCTACCCCTGGCTGTCGCGCGAAATCCTCGGGCTGCTCGCCTGTTCGGCGGTTATCTGGAGCGCTTTTGCGCTGTGGCTCATGCGCGCCGCCGAGCCGCTGATCTCGCTTGAGGTGCTCAGCAACCCGATCGTGCTGGCCGGCACCTTGTCCTTGTTCCTGCTGCAGGCCGCCAATATCGGCCTGGCGGTCTATCTGCCGGTCTACCTGCAGTCGATCGTCGGGCTTTCGGCCGGTGAATCGGGCATTGCGCTGCTCGGGCTGATGCTTGGCACTGTCGCCGGCGCGACGTTCAGCGGGCGCACGATACCGCGCTTCGTCCATTACAAGCGGATCGCCATGATCGGAGTGAGCTTCGCCATAGTCTGCCTTGGGGTGCTCAGCCTCGTCGCCGGGCATGCCTCCCTTTTGGTCGTTGAAATCCTGACGACCTGCATTGGCCTCGGCAGTGGGACGACGTTTCCGGTTGCGACTGTCTCGGTCCAGAACGCTGTCGATCAGGCGCATCTCGGTGTCGCCACGGGTGTGCTCACCTTCCTTCGTTCTTTGGGCAGCGCCCTTGGGGTGGCAATATTGGGCGCGGTCGCGCTGGGCTATGGCCTGCCATTGGCCGGCGAAGGCGCGCATTCAGCTGGCGCCGCCGCCCCTGCTGAAGCATTCATGATGATCTTCCTCGTCGCGGCGGTAATCCTGCTGATGGCGCTTGCCGCGCTCGGGCTGATGCCGGAAAAGGCGCTTCGCGGCCATCTCGAAACCGCAGCCCCGGTGCTGGCCGAGTAGCGAAGCCTTCAATCGTGGACGCCGAGCTTCTTCTGCAGGCTGGTCGACGAGGTCGTGTACTGGAAGACGATGCGTTCGCCGGGGCTGACGATGCGCTTGGCCGCCTGCGCCATCAACGCCACCTCGTGGAACCCCGACAGGATCAGCTTCAGCTTGCCGGGATACCAGTTGATGTCGCCGACGGCGAAGATGCCGGAGACCGAGGTCTGGAATTTCTCCGTGTCGACCGGGATCAGGTTCTCATGCAGGTTGAGTCCCCACTCCGCGATCGGCCCGAGCTTCATGGTCAGGCCGAAGAAGGGCAGCATGCGAGTGCATGGCACCTCGATGTCGCCGTCAGGTCCCTTGATGGTAGCCGATGAGAGCTGGCCGTCGGCGCCGGTCAGGCCGCTCACCTGGCCGACCTGGAAATCCAGCTGCTTCATCTCCTGCATGGCGTACATCTTGTTGACGCTGTCGGGTGCGGCCCGGAACTCCGGACGGCGGTGGACCAGCGTCACGCTCCTTGCCACCGGCTGCAGGTTCAGCGTCCAGTCGAGCGCCGAATCGCCGCCGCCGACGATGACGAGGTCATGGCCGCGGAAATCCTCCATGCGGCGCACGGAATAGAAGACGCTCTTGGCTTCATAGGATTCGATGCCAGGAATGGGCGGCCGCTTGGGCTGGAACGAGCCGCCGCCGGCGGCGATCACCACCACCTTGGCCTCGAACAGCTCGTCCTCGTCGGTGGTGACGCGGAAGCTGCCGTCATCCAGCTTCTCCAGGCTGGAGACCATGCGATTGTAGGTGAATTCCGGCTTGAACGGGTGGATCTGCTCGAGCAGCTTGTCGACCAGGCCCTGAGCCGTGATCAACGGCCAGCCGGGAATGTCGTAGATCGGTTTTTCCGGATAGAGCTCCGCGCACTGGCCGCCGGGCCGGTCGAGGATGTCGATCAGATGGCACTTCATGTCGAAGAGGCCAAGCTCGAACACGGCGAACAGGCCTACAGGCCCAGCCCCGACGATGAGTACGTCCGTCTTGATCGTGTCACTCATGCGATACGCCTTGTTGCCAATCCGGGGCGAGACTGCATGAGCAACGGCCTGCTGCCAAGCGGCCAAGGCAAAATTTGGCTGGCCGAGGGTCAGCCCTGGCGGGCCGGCACGCGCACGACCAACCCGTCGAGGGCGTCGCGCACCTTGATCTGGCAGGACAGGCGCGAGTTCGGCTGGACGTCATAGGCGAAGTCCAGCATGTCCTCCTCCATCGCCTCCGGCTCGCCGACTTCCGCCGTCCAGGACTCGTCGACATAGACATGGCAGGTTGCGCAGGCGCAGGCGCCGCCGCACTCGGCCTCTATCCCCGGGACGGCGTTGCGGATGGCGTTCTCCATCACGGTCGAGCCGTTTTCGGCATCCATGTCGAACTGTGTGCCGTCATTGGCAATGAAGGTCAGCTTGGTCATTTGTCACCTGAAGGGGAGTTCCAGCCGAGATAATCACTCCGGCGGACAAGTCAACTGCGGCGCGAAAACGCCGCGCCGTGACGTTTTTTCGGAAATCCGGCCAAAGCGCGTCCGGCGGGCGCCGCGCTTAGGTTGTTGTTTCGCACATGTCGCCATCCCGGGACCGCCGCACACCTTTGAGCGATTGTCCTAGCGGCTGATGGCGGCAATGAAATCGCGCACTTCCTCGATTAGCACGCCGAGCCGCTTGAGGGTCTTGATGTCTTCGGGCTGGCCTTCGACGGCCGCGGCGCAATCGGCGATTGCAAACGCACCCACTCCGCGCGCCGAGCCCTTCAGCCC
>NZ_RZOJ01000493.1:0-4073 GCF_003998845.1 Mesorhizobium sp. M4A.F.Ca.ET.022.05.2.1
GTCCTATACGTTGCTGCGCATCGAGATCAACGTGCGCATCTCGACGATTATGGGCGCAGTCGGCGGCGGTGGCATCGGCGAGGAGCTGAAGCTCTCCATCTCGCGCGGCTTCGGCGCCAAGACGCTGGCGCTGGTGCTGCTGCTCTTCACCACCATCTTCATCGTCGACCAGTTCTCCGCCTGGCTGCGCCGCAAGCTCGTCGGCGAGCAGGCCTTTCTGATGAGCGCCTGACCATGATCCCGAAAAGTGGACGCCGGTTTTCGGACAAGATCATGGTCAGGACCAAGGGTTGAGCCATGGCCACGATCACAGCAAACGATATGCAGGCGATAGAGGCGCGCTACCCGCAGATATTTCGGCGGCCGCTCTACAAGCGTTTCGGACCGCTGTTCCTGGTTGCTGGAACCGTCCTGTACCTCGCCTATGCCCTGTGGTTCTTCAGCATGCCGCAGGTGCTGCGCGAGTCGCATTGGGAGCGGCTGCCGCTCTTCCTTTCGCAATGGATCAGCTACGACCTGCAGCCGGAGTTCCGCCTCGACCAGCCGGAGATCACGCCCAAATACCCGCGCTTCTCCGCGCTTGGCGAGAACCCCAATCCTGACTGGGTGATCAGGAACCCGGACGGCACCTTCACCGTGCTGATCGACGGCCTGGCCAAATCCGTCACCTTCGACAAGACCAAAGCCGTGATTGTCGCCAACGGCCAGACGGTGCCCGTGTCGCTGGCCAGCGGCAAGCCCGTGATCTCAGGCCCGGTGCCCGACTGGATCACCGCGCATGACGACGAAGTCGTCGCGAGGATGGGCTTCGTCGGCGAGGTGCGCGTCACAGTCGACCGCGTCAAGGTGCGCAAGCGTTTCCTCGGCTGGGCGAACTTCGTCTTCGACACGCGATCGCCCTTCTTCGGGAAACCGGCCGGCGAAGTGGCCGCGCTGATCCTCTCCGGTCCAGAGCTGAAACCCGGCACATCAAATCTCGCGCTTGCCGCCGACAACATCTGGAACAACGCCCAGTGGCAGCATGGCGATGTCTGGACGAAGCTGTTGCAGACCATCGTCATGGCATTCCTCGGCACGCTGCTCGGCGGCATCGTCGCCTTCCCGCTCGCCTTCTTCGCCGCCCGCAACATCACGCCGAGCGGGCTGCTCAGCCAGGTGCTGAAGCGCTTCTTCGACTTCATGCGCTCGGTCGACATGCTGATCTGGGCGCTGTTCTTCACCCGCGCCTTCGGCCCCGGTCCGCTCGCCGGCAGTGCCGCGATCTTCTTCACCGAGATCGGCACGCTCGGCAAAACCTATTCCGAGGCGCTGGAGAACATCGACGACAAGCCGCGCGAGGGTGTGCAGTCGACCGGCGCCAACGGCTTGCTTGTGCAGCGCTACGGCGTGCTGCCGGAGGTGGTGCCGGTCTTCATCAGCCAGACGCTCTACCAGTGGGAATCCAACACCAGAGGCGCCACCATCATCGGCGCCGTCGGAGCCGGCGGTATCGGCCTGAAATTATGGGAAGCGATGCGCACCAACTCCAACTGGGCCAACGTCTTCTACATGGTGCTGCTGACGCTGGCCGTCGTCTTCATCTTCGACAACATCTCGAACTTCCTGCGTCGCCGGCTCAGCCGCACGCTGCATGACTACAACAGGTTGCAGGCTGCGCGGGGTTAGTCCTCGCTAGCAGAATCTTGCGAGAGGTCGACGGGACAGCGCCCCCCTCTGCCCTACCGGGCATCTCCCCCACTTGGGGGGAGATCAGCCGCCACCCATGGCTTTCGCCAATCTCCTACGTTGCCGAATTGAGCTAAGCGCCGCAGCCGCCAATCTCCCCCCTTGTGGGGGAGATGTCCGGCAGGACAGAGGGGGGGGCGCGAAGGATCGCGGCGCTCGTCGGACGGCCATTCTAAGCCGCCTTCTTCCACCCATCCCTGATATGCTTGTACCCCTCCCGATACACGGCCTCCGGCGTCTCCGCAAAATCCCGCCAAACCTTCGTCGCCGCAGCCAGGTCCTTCAGCGACCGCCCGAAGGATTCGATGGTCAGCCAGTCGTCATAGCCGCTCTTGCGGATGGCCGAGAACGTCTCCTTCCAGGGAATATTGCCCCGGCCCGGCACCCCGCGATCATTCTCCGAAATATGGATATGGACGACATTCCGGCGGTTGCGCAAATAGGCGCCGATCGGATCGGCCTCCTCGATGTTGGCGTGGAACGTGTCGTACATCGCCTTGACGTGCGGCCGGTCGATCGCGTCGATATGCTCGGACAAATCGTCCATCGTGTTGAGCAGATAGCATTCGAAGCGGTTGAGCGCCTCTAACCCGATGGTGACGCCCTTCTTGCCGGCATGGTCGCCAATGGCGCGCTGGGAGGCGACCGAGCGCTTCTTCTCTGCCGCCGTCGGTCCGCTGCCGGAAAAGGCGCCCAGCGTCGAATGCAGTGGACCGCTCAGCCTGTTGGCGCCGAGCGCGGCGCTGCAGTCGATCGCCCATTTCATATAGTCGATGCCGGCCTTGCGCGTCGCGGCATCGGCCGCGATCAGACTCATCGCCGGATCACCCATGGCCGAGACAGCGGTACGCTGCAGCCCGATGCGGTCGAGCAGGTCGCCGAGTTTCTTGTAGTCGTCGGGCGCGCCGGAAAACACCGGGATCTCGACGCCGTCGAAGCCGGTCGCCTTGATGTCGCGAAGCAGCGCCTCGTGCTTCTTTGAGACGCTGGTCGTCCACAAGAACATGCACATGCCGATTTTCATCGACACCCTCCCCTGACGGCCGCCTGAACGCCGGCTCTGTCATTCCCTGCCGACTGGGCGCCCCGATTAGAGTTTCGTCCACGCCCCGTTCTTCTTCGACGACTTCACGCAGGCCCCGATGAAGGCCATGCCTTCGACGCCGTCGGCAATCGTCGGGAAGACGACATCCTTTGCCGGCTTGCCGCCCTTCCTGCGCGCCGCGCGGATGGCGCGGGCCGCTTCCTGGTAGATATTGGCGAAGCCTTCGAGATAGCCCTCCGGATGGCCCGAGGGAACACGGGTGACACGCCCGGCGGAGGGCAGCGCGCCGGCGCCGGCGCGGGTCAGGAGCTGCTTCGGCTGGCCGAACGGCGTATACCAGAGATAGTTCGGATCGGCCTGCACCCATTCCAGCCCGCCCTTCGAGCCATAGATGCGCAGCTTTAGACCGTTCTCATGGCCGGGCGCCACCTGGCTGGCCCAGATCATGCCCTTGGCGGGATGCGCCTTGCCGACCGGCTTGAAGCGCAACAGCACATTGATGTTGTCGTCGAGCTGCCGCCCCGGCACGAAGGCGTCGAGATCGGCAGACAGCGCATCGAGCTCCAGCCCGGAGACGAAGCGCGCCAGGTTGTAGGCATGCGTGCCGATGTCGCCGAGCGCACCACCGGCACCGGCCTGCTTGGGGTCGGAGCGCCACGCAGCCTGCTTCTGGCCGGTCGCGGCGAGATCCTCGGTCAGCCAGTCCTGCGGATATTCCGACTGCACGATGCGGATGTCGCCGAGCTGGCCCTTGGCCACCATCTCGCGCGCCTGGCGGATCATCGGATAGGCGGTGTAATTGTGGGTGAGCACGAACACCTTGCCGGTCTTCTCGACCAGCGCGGCGAGCTTCTTCGCCTCGGCCAGCGTGGTTGCCAGCGGCTTGTCGCAGATGACGTGGATGCCGGCCTCGAGGAAGGCCTTGGCCGCCGGCACATGCACATTGTTGGGCGTGACGATCGCCACCGCCTCGATGCCGTCCGGCCGCTTGGCCTCGGCCTTGGCCATCTCGGCGTAGGAGCCGTAGCTGCGCGCCGGATCGAGGCCGAGCTCGGCGGCCGAAGCCTTGGCGCGCTCCGGGTTGGCCGACAGTGCGCCGGCAACCAGGACGAAGTCGTTGTCCAGCCTGGCCGCGATCCGGTGCACCGCGCCGATGAAGGCGCCTTGCCCGCCGCCGACCATACCGTAGCGGATCGGGCCGCCTCCCGTTTCCGACTTCGATGCGCCGACCATTCCTGTCTCCCTCGTTGGTGCTTGCCTCCCTTTGAGGGGAGGTCGATCCGCGCAGCGGATCGGGTGGGGT
>NZ_RZOJ01000494.1:0-4039 GCF_003998845.1 Mesorhizobium sp. M4A.F.Ca.ET.022.05.2.1
GTCGGAGACGGTGTAGACGGTGGCACCGCGAATGCCCTTGACGCTGATCGTGTCGGCGTGGATCGATATCAGCAGGTCGGCCTCATGCTGGCGGGCGATGCGCACCCGGTCGTCCAGCCGCAGGAACTCGTCCGTCTCGCGCGTCATGAACACATCGTATTTGCCGACCGCGACGAGCTGGTCGCGCAACTCGGTGGCGAAGGCGAGCGTGACATTCTTCTCGATGGTGCCGTTGAGACCCTCGGCGCCGCCGTCGACGCCGCCATGGCCGGGATCGATGACGACGGTGAAGCGATGGCCGGGATTGGAGATCGGCCCGGTTCCGACCCTGCCGCCCTTGTCGGTTGACACCGTCGAGCCGGTGGTCAACGCCTGGTTGGCGAGCGCGGCATCGAATTCCCGCGCGGAGGCCGCCGATATGTCGATGGCGATGCGATAGCCGCCGCCGTCGTCGTTCTTGAGTACGTCGAGCTTGTCGACCGCAAACGGCCCCTTGCTGGTGAGGATCAGCCGTGACCCCTCACCCTGATCGCCGTAGCGTACAGCCCGGACCAGGCCGCGCGCCTTCACATCCTTGGCACTCATGGCGAATCTGGTGCGCGGCAGGTCAACGACGAGGCGATTGGGGCCGCGCAGCAGGAACCATTTAATGTCGGGCTCGCGGTCGAAAGTCATGACGATGCGCATCTTGGTGGCATCGCCGGCCATCTTGTAGCTGGTGGCGCCGAGCGGCGCGTCTCCGGCGCGGGAAACGCCCGACAGGCCGAGGAAAACCGCCATAAGCAAAAACGCGCAGGCCGCATGCAAGACAGGCCAGGCTGCGCAACGACCCTTGTTTGCGGTGCCTGCCAGTCCCATGTTCTTTCAGTTACTCCCGGTTTGGCGCCAGGCGCCGGTCGTTGCATCGAAGTGCCGGCAAGGCCGCGAACTCGATTAACGATTGGTATCCAGAGAAGGTTAACCAAGCCTTTTCGCGCAAGGAATTGAAGGCCGGGCTTCCCTTAGGGAACTCCTTTTTGCCGGCATCCGAAATCGGGGTTGCCTTCCCTGCCGCCAAATCATAAAAGCGATGGTGGATCACTGCAATCCTGGAACCGCTTCCTCCGCAGCTTCCTGCTACAGGTCAGATGAAAGGCGGCTCCTTTCGCTTCCAGCGAAAAGGCTTCAGGTGATCGCGACGAATTTCGCAGGCGTGCGCCCGTGGCGGGGGAATCGCTTGCGTGAGGAAAACGGCCGGGGTGTCCCGCGCCGGCTCTGTATGAGCAAACAAGCTGGTCCGGTTCGTCCGGGCTTTGGTTCAAAAGGTTCTGCTGGTGCCAATGGCTTCAAGCGCAATCATGGAAAGGTCCGCAGCAAACCGCGCCATCGTGGCTGCGGGCGGCACCGCCATGGCGCTCAAGCGGCGGCCGGCGGACGTTCAATTGTCCGGCATCCATGTTCCAGGACCGAAGCAGCGGGCTTTGCCCCGCAAGCTGCGGCTGGCGGCTGCCGGGAGGAAACGAAATAATGCCCAACAAGATGCTGATAGACGCCTCCCACCAGGAGGAAACACGCGTTGTCGTCATTCGCGGTAACCGTATTGAAGAATTCGACTTTGAATCCCAGGACAAGAAGCAGCTCAAAGGAAACATCTACCTCGCCCGCGTAACGCGCGTCGAACCGTCCCTTCAGGCAGCTTTTGTCGAGTATGGCGGCAACCGTCACGGTTTCCTCGCCTTCAGTGAAATCCACCCCGACTACTATCAGATCCCGGTCGCCGACCGTCAGGCACTGTTGCGCGCGGAAGCGCAGGAGGCCGAGGACGAAGACGATGAGGACGGCGACGGCGAGGAGCACCAGGCCCGCGATCGCGGCCGGCGCGGTCGCCGGCGCGGCGGCAAGAACCGCGACCGTGGCGAACACAAGCGCGAGGCCAGCGCCGCCGGTTCCGAGGAGCCCGGCGACAGCGCCGCAGAGGTCGCAAGCGGCGAGGCTGCCGGTGAAAGCGGCGAAGAGGTCGTCGAGACGATCGCCGAGACCATCGAGATTCAGTCCAATGATGCCGACGCCGGCTCGCAGGATGGCGGCAAGGATCACGGAGCCGCGGAGCATGGCGACAATGCCACCGCGGACGACGGTGGCGAAACATCCGAGGGTGGCCCTACCTCGATCGCCGCTAGCGTCGAAGCCGACGTGATTTCCGAACCGGCCCCGCAAGCCGAACAGAACGGCGAAGCCCCCTCCAGCGACGATCGCGGCATGCTGGAAGAGGTGCAGTCCTCGCATCCGGACGACCACGAAATCGAATCGGTCGGCGCCGAGGATGCGCTTGAAGAGGTGCGCAACCGCCGCAAGCCGGTGCGCCGCCAGTACAAGATCCAGGAAGTCATCAAGCGCCGTCAGATCCTGCTGGTCCAGGTGGTCAAGGAAGAGCGCGGCAACAAGGGCGCCGCACTCACCACCTATCTGTCGCTCGCCGGCCGCTATTCGGTGCTGATGCCGAACACCGCGCGCGGCGGCGGCATTTCGCGCAAGATCACCAACGCCCAGGACCGCAAGCGGCTGAAGGAAGTCGTCGCCGACCTCGAAGTGCCGCAGGGCATGGGCGTCATCCTGCGCACCGCCGGCGAGAGCCGCACCAAGGCCGAGATCAAGCGCGATTATGAATATCTGATGCGGCTTTGGGAGAATGTCCGCAACCTCACTCTGCAGTCCACGGCCCCTGCCCTGGTCTACGAGGAAGGCAGCCTGATCAAGCGCTCGGTGCGCGACCTCTATAACAAGGATATCGACGAGATCCTGGTCTCCGGCGAGGACGGCTATCGCGAGGCCAAGGACTTCATGCGCATGCTGATGCCGAGCCACGCCAAGGTGGTTCAGCCCTATCGCGACACCACCCCGATCTTCGTGCGCAACGGCATCGAGGCGCAGCTCGACCGCATGCTGCAGCCGCAGGTGACGCTGAAGAGCGGCGGCTACATCATCATCAACCAGACCGAGGCGCTGGTCTCTATCGACGTCAATTCGGGCCGCTCCACCAAGGAGCACTCGATCGAGGACACGGCGCTCCACACCAATCTGGAAGCCGCCGAGGAAGTCGCCAGGCAACTCAGGCTGCGCGACCTTGCCGGCCTGATCGTCATCGACTTCATCGACATGGAGGAGAACCGCAACAACCGCTCCGTCGAGAAGCGGCTGAAGGATCACCTCAAGAACGACCGCGCCCGCATCCAGGTTGGCCGCATCTCGCATTTCGGCCTGATGGAGATGTCGCGCCAGCGCATCCGCGCCAGCGTGCTGGAATCTACCATGAAGCCCTGCCCGCATTGCGGCGGTACCGGCCATGTGCGTTCCGACTCCTCGGTGGCGCTGATGGTGGTCAGGGCGATAGAGGAATTCCTGCTCAAGGATTCGCGCAGCCACATCACGGTCCGCACGCCGGCAGCGACCGCGCTTTATGTGCTCAACCACAAGCGCGGCACGCTGGTCGAACTCGAAAGCCGCTTCGGCCTGACCATCACGATCGAGGCCGACGACACGGTCGGCGCGCAGCACTATGCGATCTTCCGTGGCGCGATCGCCGAAAAGCCCGAGGGCTTCGTCGAAGTGCGCAGTCTGCCGGCCTATGTCGAGCCGGAGGAGCCCGAGGACGAGATCGTCATCGAGGACGAGGAGGAGGCGCCCGCCCAGGCGGAACAGCCGCGCCAGTCCCAGCAGCAGCCGCAGCAGCAGAGGTCCGGTGAGGACGGCGAAGGCCGTGACCGCAAGCGCCGCAAGCGCCGCCGGCGGCGCGGCGGCAAGGATCGCGATCGCGAGCACGGCGAGCGCGAGCATGGCGCTGGAGTAGTCTCAACGCCGGCGCCGGCGGATAGCGTTTCCGCCGCCGCGAGCAACGAGGCAGCCGAAGCGGGCGATGAAGCTACGGTCGGCATTGGCGAAACGGCCGAAGCAGCGGAAGACAGCCACGGCAAGAAGCGCCGGCGCGGCAAGCGCGGCGGCAAGCGCAATCGCCGCGAGGAGGGTGAAGACGCTGCCGATGCGGCCGCCGGCGAAGAGGTCG
>NZ_RZOJ01000495.1:0-4021 GCF_003998845.1 Mesorhizobium sp. M4A.F.Ca.ET.022.05.2.1
CGCAGCGCCCTGCGATCGAGCCTAGTGTTCGGCGGCTGGATAGCGATGACCTTGCCGGTATCGGCATCGACTATGACGCGGTTTCCCCTGGCGTCGTAATAGACGTCGATGTTGCCGTCCTGGGCGAGAAGGATGCCGCCGGGAGCGCGGGCCTCCCTTTCCGCGCCGTCGCCACTCGGCGCCGCGAACGCGCCGGAAGACACCAATCCGGCGACAACAGCCGAAAGGCAGACGATCGTGCGCAACATTGTGGCCAACTCTCCGGTCCGTAATTGCCGCCGCGCGGCATGTCCCTTTGTGGCGAGCCCTTCGCCAGCAAACCATTCACCGAGCTTAAGGTTCCAACATGAACCGGGCATGAAGATGGCGAACACCCGGCTGCTACAGGCCCAATTCCCTGCGTGTCTGTCTCGTCAGCTTGAGGACGACCAGGCGGTGGCTTTCGCCGAGATAGTCCTTCAGCGCCGCATCATCCATGCTCTGGCTTGTCTGGCGCTGGATCCATTTCATGCCGCGCGAGGCAAGATAGGGCGCGGGCCGGCAGCCTGGCTGCTCCTTCAGCACGTCATAGGCGATGTCGGAACATTTGAAGGTGACGAAGAGCTGTTTGCCCTCGTCCCAGCCGCCAATGGCAAACACCTTGCCACCGACCTTCCAGACATGGGCGCCGCCCCACTGGACGACATGCGTCGTCCGGGGCAGCGAGGCGCAGAAGCTGTTGTAGTCGTCGAGCGTCATGGGCGTCCGCGTCTCAAGGAAAAGCGGCGAAGCCCATTCAGGCTCCGCCGCTTTGGGTAGGCAAGGCGGTTCAGGCCGCCGCCTCGGTCGCCACGACCGTCGGCTTCGAGCGGAAGTTCAGCCGGTCGGAACCGGCGGTGACCTTGACGGTCGAGCCGTCGAGGATCTCGCCGAGCAGGATCTTCTCCGCCAGCGGATCCTGCAGCTCCTTCTGCATCACCCGCTTCAGCGGCCGCGCGCCATAGGCCGGGTCGTAGCCCTTGGCCGCCAGCCACTCGATCGCGTCGTGATCCAGCGATAGCGCGATCTTGCGGTCGGTGAGCAGGTTCTCCAGCCGCTTGAGTTGGATCTCGACGATGCGGTCCATATCCAGCCGGCGCAGCCGGTGGAACAGGATCACCTCGTCGACGCGGTTGAGGAACTCCGGCCGGAAGGAGGCCCTCACCACGCTCATCACCTCGTCTCGCACAGCATCGACATCCTGGTCCTCGCCGAGGTTGACCAGATATTCGGCGCCGAGATTGGAGGTCATGATGATCAGCGTGTTGCGGAAGTCGACTGTGCGGCCCTGGCCATCGGTCAGGCGGCCGTCGTCAAGCACCTGCAGGAGCACGTTGAACACGTCCGGATGCGCCTTCTCGATTTCATCGAACAGCACGACCTGATAGGGCCGCCGCCGCACCGCTTCGGTCAGCGCGCCACCTTCCTCATAACCGACATAGCCGGGAGGCGCGCCGATCAGCCGGGCGACCGAATGCTTCTCCATGAACTCCGACATGTCGATGCGCACCAAAGCGTTTTCGTCGTCGAACAGGAAATTGGCGAGCGCCTTGGTGAGCTCGGTCTTGCCGACGCCGGTCGGGCCGAGGAACATGAACGAGCCTATCGGCCGGTTCGGATCCTGCAGTCCGGCGCGGGCGCGGCGCACCGCCTTGGAGACGGCCTGCACCGCCTCGCCCTGGCCGACGACCCGCTTGCCGATCTCGTCTTCCATGCGCAGCAGCTTCTCGCGCTCGCCTTCCAGCATCTTGTCGACCGGAATGCCGGTCCAGCGCGACACGATATGGGCGACGTGGTCGGGCGTGACCACCTCCTCGACCATGCCGGCCTTGCCGTCCTGCGCCTCGGCCTCCTTCAGCTTCTTCTCCAGCTCCGGGATCTTGCCATAGGCAAGCTCGCCGGCGCGCTGGAACTCGCCCTTGCGCTGGGCGATGGCCAGTTCGTTGCGCGCCTCGTCAAGCTGCTTCTTGAGGTCGGCGGCGAGCCCGAGCTTCTGCTTCTCGGCCTGCCATTTCGAGGTGAGCTCGGTGGACTCCTCCTCCAGCCCGGCAAGCTCCTTTTCCAGCCTGGCGAGCCGGTCCTTCGAGGCCTCGTCCTTCTCGACCTTGAGCGCCTCGCGTTCGATCTTGAGCTGCATGATGCGGCGGTCGATCTCGTCCAGCGCCTCCGGCTTCGAATCGACCTGCATCCTCAGCCGCGAGGCGGCCTCGTCGACAAGGTCGATCGCCTTGTCCGGCAGGAAGCGGTCGGCGATGTAGCGGTTGGAAAGCGTCGCCGCGGAGACCAGCGCCGAATCGGAGATGCGCACCTTATGATGCTGTTCGTACTTCTCCTTGAGGCCGCGCAGGATAGAGACGGTGTCCTCCACCGTCGGCTCGTTGACGAACACCGGCTGGAAGCGGCGGGCAAGCGCCGCGTCTTTCTCGACATGCTTGCGGTACTCGTCGAGCGTGGTCGCGCCGACGCAGTGCAGCTCGCCGCGCGCCAGCGCCGGCTTCAGAAGGTTGGACGCATCCATGGCGCCGTCCGCCTTGCCGGCGCCGACCAGCGTGTGCATCTCGTCGATGAACAGGATGATGTTGCCGGCGGCGGCCGTCACCTCGTTGAGCACGGCTTTCAGCCGCTCCTCGAACTCGCCACGATATTTGGCGCCGGCGATCAGCGCACCCATGTCGAGCGCCATCAGCTGCTTGTCCTTCAGCGATTCCGGCACGTCGCCATTGACGATGCGCAGCGCCAGGCCCTCGGCGATCGCCGTCTTGCCGACGCCCGGCTCGCCGATCAGCACCGGGTTGTTCTTGGTGCGGCGCGACAGCACCTGGATGGTGCGGCGGATCTCGTCGTCGCGGCCGATGACCGGATCGAGCTTGCCGGCGCGCGCGTCGGCCGTGAGGTCGCGCGCGTATTTCTTCAACGCGTCATAGCCCTGCTCGGCGTTGGCCGAATCGGCGGTGCGACCCTTGCGGACATCATTGATGACCTGGTTCAGCGCCTGCGCGGTCACGCCGGCCTTGGAGAGGATGTCGGCGGTCTTGGCCGACTTCTCCATGGCCAGAGCCTGCAGCAGGCGTTCGACGGTGACGAAGCTGTCGCCGGCCTTCTTGGCCAGCTCCTCGGCGGTCGAGAACACCTTGGCCAAGGGCTGCGCCAGGTAGAGCTGGCCATTGCCGCCTTCCACTTTGGGCATGGCCTCGAGTGCGGCCTCGACGCCCAGCTTGACGTCGCGGACATTGCCGCCGGCGCGCTCGATCAGCGATGCGGCCAGGCCCTCGTCGTCATCGACGAGCACCTTCAGCATATGTTCGGGGGTGAATTGCTGGTGATTGCGCGAGAGTGCCATGGTCTGGGCGGACTGGATGAAGCCGCGCACGCGCTCGGAATATTTTTCAAGATTCATATCTGTCTCCTTCCATCACCGGCCCGCTTTGCGGCACCGGATCTGATTACGGTGACGGACCCGCCCATTCGAGCCGGATCCCTGTTCACGCGAGATATGGTGCGTAGCTCCCAGCCTCTCAAGACGCCTTGATATCGGTCAAAGGATAAAATTCCAGGCATGCGGAAACGAAAACGGCGGAGATTTCTCCCCGCCGTTGATGGACCTGAAGACAGGACTCGATCAGTTGTTGACGTCGGCAATGACCGGGTCGTTGGCCGCGCCTTCGGCCGGGGCCAGATTGTCTTCGGACGGCGCGGCACTGGCTTCGGCAGGCGCCGCGTTCACCCCTTCGGTGCCCGCATCGCCGCTGCCGGCTTCGGCCTGGCTATCCGTCTGGTCGGCATTGGCTTCGTCGGCATTGCCGCGCGAACGGCGTGGACGGCGCGGACGGCGCGAGCCGCCATTGTCGGCGGCCGCTTCGTTGCGCTCTGCCTGGGCCGCGAGGGCCGCCGGCGAAAAACTGTCGAACAGGGGCGCCTGCTCGGCCACGGTCGGCTCCGCCTGGGCGGCGGCTTCCGGCAGCGCCGGCGCCTCGTTGCGGCGGTTCTGGTCGGAGAGCTGGCC
>NZ_RZOJ01000496.1:0-3993 GCF_003998845.1 Mesorhizobium sp. M4A.F.Ca.ET.022.05.2.1
CCTCGGCGTCGAAGGCCTTGCCGTTGTGGAACTGCACGCCGGGCCTCAGGTTGAGGATCCAGCGCTTGTTGCCGTCGCTGGTTTCCCAGCTTGCGGCCAGTTCCGGCGCCGGCTTGCCGTCGTCGCCGATCTCGACCAGCGTGTTGTAGACCTGGCGCGAGACATTGATGGAGAAGGTGCCGATCAGCTGCGTCGGATCGAGCGTGTCGGCGGAGCTGCCGCCGTTGAGGCCCAGGCGCAGCACGCCGCCCTTGCGCGGCGCCTCGGCAAGGCCAGCACGTGGGAACGCCGCCGTGGCGAGCGCCGTGACGGCCGCGGTCTGCAGGAAGCGGCGGCGCTCCATGCCGCCCTGGATCAAGGACGTGATCTTATCGTGCATGTCATTCCCCCTTTGCTGGTTCAGTAGGCGCCGAGAACTTCATTCGGTATCAGCGGCCGCGGCGGCAGCCTTTGATCGAGAACCGCATTCAGCGCGTGCGCCCGGTCGCTGAAGCCTTTCTCTGCGAACAGATTCCAATGCTCCCAGGGATCTTCACGAAGATCGAAAAGCTCGCCCCATGCCGGCTGGTTCGGGTAGCGGGTGAACCGCCACTCCCTGGAAATGATCGACTGGTTGTAGAGGCATTGATCCCGGCGGGGATGGTATTCGGCGAACAGGAAATCACGCACGTCACTCGCCCGCCCGTCGATTAGCGGCGTGAGGTCGACGCCGTCGGAGGTAGGCGCCGGCAGGCCGAGCAGCGACGCGACCGTCGGGAACAGGTCGAGATGGCTGGTGAGTGCATCGAGGCTGTTGCCGGCGGGAATTCCCGGGCCGCACAGCACGAGCGGCACCTGCAGCAACTGGCGATAGGGTGGCGGCCCCTTGCGCAACAGTCCATGGTCACCCAACAGTTCGCCGTGATCGGCAGTAAACAGGACATAGGTGTTCTCCAGCACGCCGGCGTCGGCCAGCGCCTCCAGCAGCCGCCCGACGGCATCGTCGATCATCTGGATCATGCCATGTGTGTGGGCGATCGCGGTGGCCAGCGTCGCGCCGGAAATAGCGTCGGTGCGCACCAGGAAACCCTGTTCGCGCGGCGGCTCGCCGCTGGCGATGTAAGGCTCCTTACGTGGATCGTCGCCTTCGCCGAGATAGGCCGGCATGCGCTCCAACTCGCCCGCTCGGATGGCCGGCCTCGGCATCCGCTCCGGCCGGAACAGGTCGCAATAGGGCCGGGGAGGAGAAAACGGGTGATGCGGGTCCGGAAACGAGACGAACAGGCCGAACGGCTCCGACCGTCTGCCCTGGCGTTCGATGAAGTCAATGGCCCGGTCAGCGATCCAGCTGGTGTAGTGCAGTTCCGGCGGCACCGCACTTTTCCACACTTCCTTCAGGTCGTCGGCCCGGCTCTCTCCGTCCGCTTCCGGCTCGTAGAGGTCCACCACCTCGGGATGGTTCCGCCTGAGCCAGGCCGCGTAGTGACCGGCGCGGGTGGATTCATTGGCCTCGCCCATGACGAGGTCGACGCCGTCGAAGCCGAAATAGGGGCCGCTCCAGTCCTCGCTGCCGGGCCTTTCCCAATAGGCGAGCGATTCCGGCATGTCGCGTTCGGCGGGCGCAAGCAGCGGCTGGAAGTGGAGCTTGCCGACGCCCCTGGTCGCGTATCCCGCACGCGCCAGCGCCTGCCACAGATTGGGCAGCCGCTCGTCGAGCGCCACGCCGTTGCGCCACAGGCCGTGGTGGCGCGGATAGAGCCCGGTCGCCATTGTCGCGCGGCTCGGCGAACAGATCTGGTTGGGGGTGAAGTGGCGGTGGAAGGTCGCGCCGCGCGCCGCTATGTGGTCGATGTTGATCGTGTGGGCAACGCGATTGCCGGTGACCGAGAGCGCGTCGTAGCGCATCTGATCGGCGCAGATGAAGATGAGGTTGGCTCGCTTCACGACGGCTCCGTCCGTTTCTGCCTGGCGCATAGCTAGGGCCGGAAACCGAGCGGAATCAAAGATCAAGATTTTCGTCCGGTATGTGCTAAACCTATACCGGGAGAAAGAGATGCGCTTTTCCGGACTTAGCGTTCGCCAGCTCGAGGCCTTCGAGGCAACGATGGTGGCCGGCTCGGTGTCGGGCGCAGCGGCGGCGCTCAACATATCGCAGCCGAGCGTCAGCCGCCTGCTGCAGGAACTGGAGATCGATACCGGGCTGAGCCTGTTCGACCGCTCGCACGGCCGGCTGGTGCCGACCGAGCAGGGCCTGCTGTTCTATGGCGAGGTCGGCAAGACCTTCCACGGTGCGCGCAACCTGATCATGGCCGCGCAGGAGATCCGCGAGCTGAAGCGCGGCGTCGTTCGCATCGGCACCCTGGCGGCGTTGTCCTTCCACATCGTGCCGGAAGCAATCCGGCAGTTGAGAACCCGTTTTCCGGAAGCGAGAACCACGATCGCGGTGCGCAGCTCGACGGAGATCGTCGCCTCCGTCGCCTCACGCCTGGCCGACGTCGGGGTGGTGGACGCCGGCGTTTCCTTCCTGGACACCAGATGCGTGGCCACCTTCGGGCGCAACAGTGTGTGCGTGATGGATGAAACCCATCCGCTTGCCGGTCGCGAGCGGATCCGGCTCGAGGATTTCAAGCTCTATCCCTTCGTCTCGCTCGGCGAGCTCTATTTCCGGCGCAACCGCGACGGCGCCAAGCTGCTGGAAGCGACCGCCGCCAATACGGTCGCCGACATCTTCCAGTCTTTCCTGGCCTGCGCGCTAGTCAGGGGCAGTCCTTCGCTCGCGGTCGTCGATCCGTTCACAGCGGGCTTCTATTCCGAGTTCGGGCTGGTGCTGAAAGAGATCGATCTCGACATACCGTTTCGCACTTCGATCCTGGTCAATGACCGGTCAGCGACCGGAGCGGCGGCGGGCAAAGTCATCGAGGCAATGACGGACTTGATCGGCCCCGGCTGAACATGACTGGCCGCCGCTCGGCCTGCTGCCTATCTCTGCCCGGCGGCCTTCGGAAACGGCACGATTTCGGCCACGGGCCGCGCATACTGGGCCACCGTGATCGCCTCCACCAAGAGATCGAGCGCCGCAAGCGTCGTGTGGCTGGTCTCGTCATCGCCGCGCAGATAGTGGCCGGCCCGCTCGAGGTGCAGACGAGCGGCGGCAAAGTCGCTTTTCATTAGCTTCTCCTTATTGCCCGCCGTGTCGCGAAGATGCTCGAGTCGCTTTACCCGAATGCAAACATCCACAGCCGCATTTGAATCGAATTGTAGGGAGCCTTCCTCGCCCCCGCAAAGCGAGGGAAGGTGTCCGCAAAGCGGACGGAGAGGGGGCTTCGCGGGGCGCTGCCCCTCTCTGTCTCGACTTCGCCGGTCCGCCTCTCCCACACTGCCGTCGGGCGGGGAAGGATGTCTTGCGTGCAACCGAAGCTCTCGCCAAACCGTTATCGCCAGGCATAATTGAGGGGTGCAGAAATTGTCCTTCATACTCAGCCGGCGCTGGACGATCGCGCTTGCGGCGGCGGCGTTCCTTCCAATGACGGCAGTCGCCTTCGCCGCCGAAAAAAGCGGCATGTCCAGCGAAGGCATCTTCGTCCTGGAAGTGATCCTGCTGCTGCTTGTCGGCCGCGGCATCGGCGAATTGCTGGAGCGCATCGGTCAGCCGGCGGTGATGGGGCAGCTCATCGGCGGCATCCTGCTTGGTCCTTCCTTGCTCGGCTGGCTATGGCCGGCGGCGGAGCGGCTGGTCTTTACCGGGGACGCCGCGCAGAAATCGATGATCAATGCCATCGCCCAGCTCGGCGTGCTGATGCTTCTGCTTCTCACCGGCATGGAGACCGATCTCAGGCTGGTGCGCCGGGTCGGCCGCGCCTGCTTTTCCATCTCCGCCGCCGGCGTTGCGGTGCCTTTCATGCTCGGCTTCGTGGCGGCGCAGTTCATGCCGGAATCGCTGCTCGCCAGCGGCGGCGAGCGCCTCGTCGCCGGCCTGTTCCTCGGCACGGCGCTGTCGATCTCCTCGGTCAAGAT
>NZ_RZOJ01000497.1:0-3986 GCF_003998845.1 Mesorhizobium sp. M4A.F.Ca.ET.022.05.2.1
CGCCAGCCAGATCGGCGAGCGCGATCGCCGTACCGACGGTCGGATGGCCGGCGAACGGCATTTCATAGTCGGGCGTGAAGATGCGGATGCGGGCGCGGTGCTTGGCGTTGTCGGGAGGCAGCACGAACACCGTTTCGGAAAGATTGAATTCGCGCGCGATGGCTTGCATAGCCGCCGTGTCCAGCCCCTTGCTGTCCAGGACGACAGCCACGGGGTTGCCGGCCAGCCGCTCGGTCGTAAAGACATCGTAGAGCAAGTAATCCCGGGTTTTCATTCTTGCCTCAATCCCAACATGGGCGAAATTTAATTTGTAATTCGAACCACAAAGCCTGATCTGTGCACAGATAGGGACTGTGCGCATAATAGGGGTCCAGCGTGGACCAGGTTGTCAATCCGCCAAAGACGGAATCGGATTCCGCCATCGAGACGGCGCTCGGCCTCGACCGCAACGGCCTGCGCAGGACACGCCGGCGCGGTTGGCTCTATGCCCTGCTGGCGCTGATCGCCGTTGCCGCGGCGGGTGCCTTCTATCAGTGGTATGCCGGCTCTCAGGCCAAAATCGACTATACCACCGTGCCGGCAGCCGTTGCCGACCTCACCGTCCAGGTCTCGGCCACCGGCACGCTGCAGCCGCTGACGCAGGTCGACATCTCCAGCGAACTTTCAGGCGTCGTCCGCTCGGTCGCGGTCGAGGAAAACCAGCAGGTCAAGAAGGGCGATGTGCTGGCGACGCTCGACACCGCCAAGCTCGAGGTTCAGATCGAGCGCGCCGAGGCTTCCGCCAAGGCAGCCGCGGCAGCCGTCGAGGACGCCACCGTGACGCTGAAGGAAAACGAGAACGCGCTGGCGCGCGCGAACGAACTCACCAAGCGCGGCATGGCGACCGACCAGTCGCTCGAGGCCGCGACCGCGACCCGCGACCGCTCCAAGGCGGCCCTCGACAGCGCCGAGGCCAACCTTGCCATCGCCAATGCCGATCTCAAGGCGCAGCAGACCGACCTTGCCAAGAGCACCATCTACGCGCCGATCGACGGCATCGTGCTGACGCGTTCTGTCGACCCCGGCCAGACGGTCGCCTCCTCGCTGCAGGCGCCGGTGCTGTTCGTCATTGCCGCCGACCTCAGGAACATGGAGCTGCAGGCGGCGGTCGACGAAGCCGATATCGGCTCGGTCAAGCCCGGCCAACATGCCCGCTTCACCGTCGATGCCTTTCCGGAGCGGCCCTTCGACGCCGAGATCCGCGACATCTCCTATGCGTCCGTAACCACTGACGGCGTCGTCACCTACAATGCGCGGCTGGAGGTCGACAACAGCGAGTTGCTGCTCAGGCCCGGCATGACCGCCACCGTCTCGGTCGTCACCAAACAGGCCAAGGGTGTGCTCACCGTGCCGGCCACCGCCTTCCGTTACCGGCCGGCGCCGCCCGCCGCCCGCACGTGGAGCCTGCGCGACCTGTTCACCGGCCGCATGGGCCGCCCTGGCCGCCAGCGCGACGCCACGCCGAGACCGACCGACGGCTCGCGCACGCTCTATGTGCTGGAGAATGGCCGACCCCACGCGGTCAATGTCAAGGTCGGTTCCACCGATGGCGAGCTGACCGAGATTACGTCCGGCCTCGACAAAGGCGCGCAGGTCATCACCGGCTCGCAGCTGCGGAACTGACGCCGTGTCGGGCTCCACGCTGATTGCCTTCGACAAGGTCTGGAAAAGCTACGGCCAGGGCGAAGCCCGCGTGCATGCGCTGGCCGGCGTCGATCTCGCCATCCGAAAAGGCGAGTTCGTCGCCATCATGGGCCCGTCGGGTTCCGGCAAGTCGACGGCGATGAACATCATCGGCTGCCTCGACACGCCGACTGCCGGGACCTACAGTTTCGAGGGCATCGACGCCGGCCGGCTCGACCGCAACCGCCGCGCCATGCTGCGCAACCTCTATGTCGGCTTCGTCTTCCAGGGCTACAATTTGCTGCCGCGCACCACGGCGGCAGAGAATGTCGAGCTGCCGCTGATCTATCGCGGTGTCGCCGCGCGCGAGCGCCGCCAACTTGCCATGCAGGCGCTGGCCGAGGTCGGCCTTGTGGGACGCGAGCATCACACGCCGGCCGAGCTCTCCGGCGGCCAGCAGCAGCGGGTGGCGATCGCGCGCGCCATCGTCACCAGGCCGACGCTGCTCGTTGCCGACGAACCCACCGGCAATCTCGACTCCGCCCGCACGCACGAGATCATGGAGCTCCTGACCAGGCTCAACGCCGAGCTTGGCCTCACCATCGTCATGGTCACGCACGAGGCCGACGTGGCGGCCTATGCCGAGCGCACGATCCGCTTCCTCGACGGCCATGTCGCCACCGACTCCAACAAACTGGAGGCGGCCCAATGATCTGGGAGACAGTTCGCCTGTCGCTGATCTCGATCCGCCGCAACGTGCTGCGCTCGTTCCTGACCTTGCTCGGCATCGTCATCGGCGTCGCCGCCGTCATCGCCATGCTGACCATCGGCTCCGGCACCACCGCGAAGGTCAAGTCGGATATTTCCAAGCTCGGCAGCAATTTGCTCGTCGTCCGCCCCGGCCGTCCGGCCGGGCCTGGCGGACCGGGAGGGCTCGACCAGGCGGTGCGTCCGCTTGCCGACAAGGACCTTGCCGCGCTCGTCAAGCATCTCGACGGCGCGCGCGCCATCTCGCCCGCCTCGCAAAAGCAGGTCCGCGTCATCTTCGGCACCGAAAGCGTTACATCGGGCGTCACCGGCACCGACAGCGCCTATCTCGACGCGCGCGACTGGAAGCTGGTCTCGGGGCGTCCGTTCAGCGATTCCGAGACCCGCGCCGGCGCCGGGGTCTGCCTGGTCGGCGAGACGGTGCGCCAGCAATTCTTCGGCGCCGGCGATCCGGAAGGCGAGACCATCCGCGTCAACCGCACCTCCTGCAAGATCATCGGCCTCTTGGAACCCAAGGGCTACACCGGCTTCGGCCAGGACCAGGACAATGTCGTGCTGATGCCGCTTGCCGCCTACCAGCGCCGCATCGCCGGCAACCGCGACATCGATTCGATCTACATCGCCGCCGACGACCGCACGCCGACCTCCGAACTGCAGCCGCGCGTCGAGGACATCCTGCGCGACACGCGCCGCGTCACGCCCGACCGCGATGACGATTTCTCGATCCGCGACATGACGCAGATCGCCGACGCCATGGCCAGCGCCACCACCACCATGACCGGCATGCTGGGCGCGGTTGCCGGCGTCAGCCTGCTGGTCGGCGGCATCGGCATCATGAACATCATGCTGGTCTCGGTCACCGAACGCACGCGCGAGATCGGCATCAGGCTGGCGATCGGCGCGCATGAGAAGCACATCCTCATCCAGTTCCTGGTCGAGGCGACGGTGCTGTCGCTCCTCGGCGGGATCATCGGCATCCTGATCGGCCTGGCGCTCGCCGCCATCGCCTCGGTGGCGCTGATCATCCCCTTCGCGCCGAGCCCGGCGGTCATCCTGCTCGCGGTCGGCTTTTCGGCGCTGATCGGCATGGTGTTCGGCTTCTTCCCAGCGCTGCGCGGCGCCAGGCTCGACCCGATCGACGCGCTGCGGCACGAGTGAGGCGGCGCGGTCGTTACCGGAATATGCCCTCGCCACCCCTGTCGCCACGCATCCGGCAATGCTACTGCATGGCCTCGGCACATGGGGGGAGATTCGAATGAGCAAGAAGGCGCGGCTGATCCTGGTGTTGGCGATCTTCGAGGCCGCCCTGGCCGGGCTGTGGTGGTATCTCGCCGGCTACGGTATCCAGAATCCCGATCGCGTCGCCACGAATTTTCAGGAGGTCGTCGGCCAGACGATGGGAATGGCGATGGGCGCGCTGCTTGGCCTCGGCGTCATCCTGTTCTTCATCGCCGCCCGCAACGATCGCAAGGCTTTGCAGGACAAGGCGCAGCGCTGAGCTTGCGCGCCCTTGCTCCGCGGCCTGTCAAAACGGAAGCCGCGCATTCTCCTTGACC
>NZ_RZOJ01000498.1:0-3955 GCF_003998845.1 Mesorhizobium sp. M4A.F.Ca.ET.022.05.2.1
CCTCGGCCTTCATCCGCTGCAGCTCTTCCTCGGAAACGACGAAGCCGCCGCCGATCGAATAATAGATGCGCTTGAGCAGCAGTCGGTCGCCGGCGTCGTAGGCATAGAACGCCATGCCGTTGGCGTGGCCGGTGAGCGGCGTCTTGCGGTCGAGCACGAGATCGGTCGCGGGATCGAAGCGGTAAGTCGGGTGACCCGGCGGCGCGATGCGCTTCTCGGCAGCGATCCTGGCAACGATGCCGTCAGCGAGGTCGGGATCGACCGTCTGCGGCGTCTCGCCGGCAAGGCCGAGGATGACGGCGCGGTCGGAGCCATGGCCGATGCCGGTGTAGGCGAGCGAGCCGTGCAGGCTGGCGCCGATGCGGTCGACCTTGACGCCGGCCGGCCGCGGCCAGTCGCTTCCGGCTACCTCGTCCAGAAAACGCCGCGCGGCGGTCATCGGCCCCATCGTGTGCGAACTCGATGGGCCGATGCCGATCTTGAACAGGTCGAAAACCGAAAGGAACACGCGCCGTTGTCTCCTGAATCCGTCTCGGCATACATATAGGAATTCTCTGGATGTTTCCGCTGTTTTGCGGATCGCGGCGCCGCGCCCTCCGACCTTGTTTGCTCCGGCAGCGACATTGATTGTCGGGTTGCGCTGGCGAGGCTATTCTCGAAAACGCTAGGTATCGTTGCGAGGGAGGAAGCAATGCTTGCATTGGAGGCCAGGCCGGAACCGGTGTGCATCGTGCCGGCCCAGACGGCCATCATCGTGGTGGACATGCAAAACGCCTTCGCCTCGGCGGGCGGCATGTTCGATCTGGCGGGCTTCGACATATCGGGTGCTGCACCGGCCATCGAGGCCAACAAAAGGCTGCTTGCGGCCGCGCGCAAAGCTGGCCTCACCGTGGTCTATCTCCAGATGTCGTACAGACCGGATCTCGGCGACGCCGGCGACATTTCCTCGCCGAATTACCACAAGGAACTGGGAATGGTGCTGATGCGCCAGCGCCCAGAGCTGCGCGGCAAGCTGCTGATCGACGACAGCTGGGACTGGCAGATCGTCGATGCGCTGAAGCCGGAGCCAGGCGACCAGATCATCCGCAAATCCCGCTACAGCGGCTTTTGCAACACCAGTCTGGAAGCGTATCTGCGGGCTCGCAATATCCGCCATCTGCTGTTGAGCGGGGTCGCCACCAATGTCTGCGTCGATGCGACCGCGCGCGACGCCTACATGCTGGAATTCTGGCCTGTCCTGGTCGAGGACGCGATGAACCATTCGGGCCCCGACTTCAACCGCCAGGCAACGCTGTGGAATTTCGAAAACGCGTTCGGATGGGTCACCAGGACCGACATGGTGGTCGAGGCCCTGCGCGCGAAAGCCGCCCAACCCCTGCCGGCCTAGCCGACCGTCGAAGCGGCCGGCTCGCCTGTGGTACAAGGGGACATGGGCGATTCCTTCCATCTTTCGACGGCCGACCTTGCGGCACTGGCCTTCTTCCTCATCGTCTGGGTGCTGCATACGCTGGCCTCCGACGGCAAGCTGGTCAGCCGCGTCTCGCTGACGACGGCGATGAACGCACAGCGCGCGGCCTGGATGCGAATCATGGCCGAGCGCGAGATCCGCATCGTCGACACCGCCATCATGACCGGTCTGCAGCAAGGCACCGCCTTCTTCGCATCCTCTTCGCTGATCGCGCTTGGCGGCTGTTTCGCGCTGCTCGGCGCCTCCGACCAGGTGCTTACGGTGCTGAGCGACCTGCCGCTGAGCGCGACCTCCTCGCGCGAGGCCTTCCAGATGAAGGTTTTCGGCCTGGTGCTGATCCTGGCCTTCGCCTTCTTCAAGTTCGGCTGGGCCTACCGTCTGTTCAACTACTGCTCGATCCTGATCGGCGCCGTGCCGATCCCGTACGGCGAGGCTTCGCGCAATCCCGTCAGCGAGACGGCGGTCTGGCGCGCGACGTGCATGAACATGCTGGCCGGCAAGCATTTCAATTCCGGCCTGCGCGCGGTGTTCTTCTCGATCGGCTATCTCGGCTGGTTCATCGACCCGGTGATTTTCGTGCTGTCGACGCTGCTGCTGCTGGCGGTGCTGGTCCGGCGCCAGTTCTTCTCTGCGGCCAGGGAGGCCGTCCTCGGTCAGCCGCCCGGGAAGGGCCGGTCGATGCGGCCGGACAGCCAGTAAGCGGCAAGCCCGATCCATTCGCGGATCGCCATGGTCGTCACCTGCAGCGAATCGGCCGGGTTGTCGCGGAACAGGCCGATGCCTTCCTTGCCCGAGGTGCGGTAATCCACCGGCCATGGGATGGTCGGGAAGCCAGCCTTGTCGAACAGCGCCTTGGCGCGCGGCATGTGGAAGGCCGAGGTCACCAGCAGCCAGGTCTCGCCCGGCTTCGGCGCCACCATCTGCCTGGTGAAGACGGCGTTCTCATAGGTGTTGCGCGACTTGTTCTCGAGGATCAGCCGATCTGCGCTGACGCCGAGCGCGCCAAGCAGGCGCGGTGCGGTGTCGGCATCGCCCTCGCCGTCCAGGAACAGTTCTCCGGTACCGCCGGATACCACCACCTTGGCCTGCGGGAACCGCCTGGCAAGGATCGCGGTCTCGACCATGCGGTCGCCGCCACTGTTCAACTCATAGCCGCCGCGTGCGAGGTTGATGGCGCCCTCGAAGCCGCCGCCGAGCACGACGATGCCGTCGACTTTCTGCGGCAGCGACGGTTTGGCAAAGCGCTCCTCCAGCGGGTTGAGCATCATGGCGCCGAGCGAGGTCCAGGCCGACAGAGCGAGGATGAGGAAGGCGAGCACGCTGCCGAGGGCGGCCAGCCGCCGACGGCCGAACGCGGCCGCGAGCAGGCCCGCCAGCAGCAGGAAGATCGCCAGGTTGAGCGGCTGGATGAAGAACCAGAAAATCTTGGAAAGATAGAAGAACATCCCTCACCCCATTACAGCGCCGCGCGCCCCTGGACGCGCAAGGGACGCTGTAACACTTTGATCTTGCGCATGATCCTTTCCGAAAATCGATTCCGATTCTCGGAGCCACGAGCTAGATGAGGGACGACCCTACCACCACTTTTCCGGCTGAAATGTGCCGGCCGCCTGCTCGATGACATGCGCCGTCTGGAACAGCGTCTCCTCGTCGAAGGGACGGCCGATGAGCTGCAGGCCGAGCGGCAGGCCCTTGGCGTCGAGACCGGCGGGGACGCTGATGCCCGGCAGGCCGGCCATGTTGACGGTCACCGTGAAGATGTCGTTGAGGTACATCTTGACCGGATCGGAAGCCATGTCCTCGTCGGCGATGCCGAACGCGGCCGACGGCGTCGCCGGCGTCAGGATGACGTCGACGCCGGCGGCAAACACGTTCTCGAAGTCGCGCTTGATCAGAGTGCGCACCTTTTGCGCCTGCAGGTAGTAGGCGTCGTAATAACCGGCCGACAGCACATAGGTGCCGATCATGATGCGGCGCTTGACCTCGCGGCCGAAGCCGGCGGCGCGGGTCTTCTCATACATGTCGACGATGTCCTTGCCCGGCACGCGCAGGCCGTAGCGGACGCCGTCATAGCGCGCGAGGTTCGACGAGGCCTCGGCGGGCGCCACGATGTAATAGGCCGGCAGCGCGTATTTGGTGTGCGGAAGCGAGATATCGACGATCTCGGCGCCGGCATCCTTGAGCCAGGCAATGCCCTTTTGCCAGAGAGCCTCGATGTCCTGCGGCATGCCGTCGACGCGGTATTCCTTGGGAATGCCGACCTTCATGCCCTTGATCGGCTTGCCGATCGCGGCTTCGTAGTCCGGCACCGGACGATCGACCGAGGTGGTGTCCCTGGGGTCGACGGAGGCCATCGACTTCAGCAGGATCGCGGCGTCGCGCACGTCGCGCGCGATCGGTCCGGCCTGGTCGAGCGAGGACGCGAAGGCGACAATGCCCAAGCGCGAGCAGCGGCCATAGGTCGGCTTGATGCCGACCGTGCCGGTG
>NZ_RZOJ01000499.1:0-3925 GCF_003998845.1 Mesorhizobium sp. M4A.F.Ca.ET.022.05.2.1
CTGCTCAGCCTGCCCTCGATGGCGCGCGGGCTTGCCATGGTCACCGTGTTTAGCGTCGGCTTTGGCGCCTTCATGTTCGTCTTCGCGCTCACCGTCCAGAACGGGCTCGGCGCCAACGCGCTGCAAAGCGGATTGGCCATCCTGCCGATGGCAATCATGTTCTTCATAGGCTCGGTGGTTAGCCCGCGCGTGATCGGGCGCTTCGGCCGCGCCGCGCTGGCGGCGGGCGGCATCGTCCAGGCGCTCGGCCTGGGATTGCTGATCGGCATCACGCTAGCCGGCTGGCCGAGGGTCAGCCTGGTTGAACTGGCGCCGGCCCTGGTGCTGATCGGCGCCGGCCAGTCGATGCTGTTTTCAGGCCTGTTCCGTGCCGTTCTGGGCGACGTTCCCTCCCATCTTGCCGGCGTCGGCAGCGGTGTGCTGATCACGCTGCAGCAGTCCGGCCTGGCACTCGGCGTCGCGACGCTCGGCACGCTCTATCTGGCGCTGGAACCGACGGGCATCGCGCAGGCCTTCGCCACCGTCATCGCCAGTCAGCTTCTGATCATTGTGGCGCTGGTGCTGTGCACCGGTCTGCTGCCTCGTTTCACCAAGCACCAAGGACATGCTCAGCCAGTGGAGCTGTGACCCTAAAACAGCGTCGAAGCCGCTACCGTCCGCTCAGGCTGCAGGGCAATCGGTGGTCGTCGATTCCTTGCTGCTTCTTCAGGCGCGGCTGAAGCGATCGATCCTGAAATCATCGAGCGGCGTTTCGCAACGGCCGGTCGTGATGAGTTCGGCCATGGCGTCGCCGACGCCCGGACCGAGTTGGAAGCCGTGTCCGCAGAAGCCGAAGGCGTGGAACAGGCCCGGCGTCGTCGCCGAGCATCCCATGACCGGCAGCATATCCCGCACATAGCCCTCGCAGCCGGACCAGGTGCGGATGACCGCGACCTTTGCGATTGCCGGCAGTAGCCGTGCGACGGCGCGCAACTGTAACGGCAGGCGCATGGGGTCGGCTTTTGCATGGCCGGGTTCGAGGTCCACCGGCGCCCTTTCGGCCGCGCCGCCGAAGACGATGTTGCCGCGCTCGACCTGGCGCAGATAGGCGCCGTACTCCTTGTCGCGGGTCCAGATGCCGACTACGGGGAGAATTCTGTGCAGCAGCGGCTCGGTCACGCCCATCTGCGGGCCGCGGGCCTCGAGCGGGACCTCTTCGCCGAACTGTGCGGCGATGCGCGCGCCCCAGGCGCCGGCGGAGTTGAGCAGGCACTCGGCGGCGAACGCACCCTTCGAGGTGGCGACGTGGAAACCGGAGTTGTCGCGGCTGACGCTCTCGACCTCGGCTTCCTCGATGATTTCCGCGCCCAGCCCGCGGGCTGCCTCGGCAAAGGCTGGCGCGATCAGCCGCGGATTGCCGCTGCCGTCCCGCGGCGAGAACGACGCAGCGATCGCTTCGGGGCCGAGGCCGGGAAAGCGGACACGGATCTCGCGCGGGCCAAGTTCCTCCAGATCGAGCCCCCAGGGCCGCGCGGCTTGAGCATAGGCCCGCATGTCGGCGAGGCTGTCTTCATCGAAGATCAAGCGGATATGACCGGTGGCGCGGAACTCCACGTCACGACCAAGCATCTTTTCGGCCTCGCCCCAGAGCCTGAGCGAGCGGTGGGCCAGCGGCAGCTGGGAGAGGTGACGCCCGGTGCGGCGGATGTTGCCGAAAGAGGCGACGGTTGCCCCGGTGCCGATCCGGTTGCGCTCGATCAGCGTCACGCGCGCGCCGTGCCTGGCGAGGAAATAGGCCGAAGCCGTCCCCATGAGCCCACCGCCCAGCACGATCACATCCATAGCGGCCCCTTGCAAACAGTGCCTGAATTCTGACGGATCTTGTCGGCGCCGCGCCGATGCGTCAAAGATGGGTTTGGACGCAAACCATAAGCTTGACCTATGGAGTGGCAATGCGGGCGCGGCAGCTCGAAGTGTTCATCGCAGTCATGCGCGCCGGCACCGTGACCGCCGCGGCGCGGATGCTGAACATCTCCCAGCCTGCGCTCAGCCAGATCCTGCTCCACACCGAGGACGAACTCGGCTTCACGCTGTTCGAGCGCGTCAAGGGACGGCTGCGGCCGACCCCGGAGGCGCTTGAGATATTCGCTGATGCTGAAAGGCTGTCGGCGGGGCTGGAGGGCCTGCGCCGCAAGACCACCGACCTGCGCCGGGGTCGGGCTGGCCTCGTGCGCGTCGCGGCTTCGCCGCCGCCGGCCATGGCGATATTGCCGCGCGCTTTCACCAGTTTCCGCGATCAGCATCCAGGCATTCTGCTGCGTTCCCACATGGCGCCGATCGCAGCGATCATCGATATGCTGCGCGCCGGCGACGCCAGCCTAGGTGTCGCCTTGGACGACCGCCTGCCTCCCGATATCGAGGCGGAGGTGATCGGCTGTGTCGGCTTCGCCTGCCTGCTGCCGGCCGGGCATCCGTTAGCCAGGAAAACCGAGTTGACGCTCGCCGACCTCGCTGGTGAGGAGCTGATATCCTATCGTGGGAACACTCGTCCGGCAGACGAGCTCGCCCACGCAGCCCGCGTGCAGGGCGTCACGGTTTCGCCCTCGCTCGAGATCGACGTGTCGATCTCCGCTGTCGGCTTCGTCCAGGCTGGTCTCGGCATCGCACTCGTCGACGCGCTGCTGCCTTGGCAGCAGTTTGCCGGGCTTGCCGTCAGGCCGCTGGCGGCGGGGCCGGAATTTCCGATCGCGCTGCTCACCTCGCGCACACGCGCCCTTGCACGGGCCGATGAGATGATGCGCGACCAGATCCGCGCCGCTTGCTCCGCCGTTCTAGGCGGCGGCAGGGCAAAGGCATAAGCAAACCTTATATGCTTGCCCATCATCCATCTTGGACCCGTACCGGCCAGCCGTGCCAGCTTTCTGCAGGCAGACAGGAAGGGACGAACCATGGATGGGGTCATTGCTGGGGATGAGGCGCAAGGCGGAGCCGACTGGAAGGTCGGCGTCGATATCGGCGGGACATTCATCGATTTCTGCGCGCTCGAAGCAAACTCCGGACGCGTCGCCTCGCTGAAAGTGCTGACGACGCCGGAGGACCCGGGCGCCGAGCTGATGACGGGTCTCACCCTTCTGGGCGAGCGCGAAGGCTTCGATCCGACCCATATGACACGCTTCGTGCATGGCACGACCGTCGGCATCAATACCATCATTCAGCGCAAGGGCGCGCCACTGGCACTGTTCACCAATGCCGGCTTCGAGGACGTCATCGAGCTGGCGCGGCTTCGCATGCCGGACATGTATTCGCTGTTCTGCGCGCGGCCGGATCCGCTGATCGCGCGCGACATGGTGTTCGGCATTCCGGCCCGCATGCGTGCCGATGGAAGCGAATCCGAGGCACCCGACATGGCGGCGGTGGAGCGTGCGGTGACGGCGGCAAAGGCGATCGGGGCGCAGGGGATTATCGTGTCCTTCCTGCATGCCTGGCGCAACGGCGCGCAGGAAGCTTCGGTGAAGTTGGCGGTCGCGCGCCTTGCGCCTGAGCTCTTTGTCTTCACCTCGGCCGAGGTCTGGCCGGTCATCCGCGAATATGAGCGCAGCTCGACCGCCATCCTTAACGGCTATGTACATCCACGCGTCTCTGGCTACCTGACGGCGCTGGAAGAGCGGCTGAAGCGTCGTGGCGTGCCGGCCCGGCCGATGCTGACCAAGTCGAACGGTGGGCTGATGAATGCTGCCGAAGGCAAGCGCGCCTGCGTCAACATGCTTTTGTCGGGAACGGCCTCAGGCGTCATCGGTGCCTCGTGGCTGGCGCGCCAGGCGGGCGAAGACAAGGTGCTGACCCTCGACATCGGCGGCACCTCGGCCGACTTCGCGCTGATCATCGGCGGCGAGGCGCAGTTCGGCACCGGCGAGCTGATCGGCGAATTTCCGCTCCACATCCCCTC
>NZ_RZOJ01000049.1:0-24828 GCF_003998845.1 Mesorhizobium sp. M4A.F.Ca.ET.022.05.2.1
AAACGGCATTGGCGACCGGCTGCGGCTTTCGCTGGCTTCGGCGCGGGCGCGGGCTGCCGAGGACAACCAGGCACTGATCGACGCCGGTGGTTTCTCGCGCCTGCTTGCCCTCGGGTCGAAATGGCAAAAGCCGGTATTCCCGATCAAGGGCGCCGATCTCACCGAACTCGGCGCGTCGCCCGGCCCGAAGCTCGGCGCGATCCTGAAAAATCTCGAGAAGGAATGGATCGGGTCCGGTTTTACCCTCGACCGCGGCGCGCTCATCAAGCGCGCCGCAAAGGCACTCGAAGCTTAGGTGCGGCTCACTTGATGGAAGCGGGAGCCAGCGCGCGTGAAAGGCTGGCTTCGCCCTTGCCATAGACCGAGGCATTGTAGTTGACCAGCGTGTCGGTACGGGCTGTGTTGAGCAACTGGTTGGTGATCTGTGTCGGCGTTGCCGTGGTGAATTTGCTGCCGACGATCGCGGCATAGCCGGAAATGATCGGCGCCGCGAAGGAGGTGCCGTAAAGGCCGGTCTTGCTGCCAGTGACACCCACGACAAGGAAATGGCTCTGCACCAGCGCGTTGGAGCCGGCGTAGTTGGAATACGAGGCAAGCTGGGCCTTGCTGGTCGTCGTGCCGTTGGTGGAGAGCGCGCCGACGAAGATCGCCGAGGCTTTGCCGACCAGCGCGAGGTCGAGGTAGTCCTGCTGACCATTCTTGATACCGCCGACGGCGGCGGCATCGTTGCCGGCTGCCTTCGAGACGACGGCCGACCCCTTGGTGGCATAGGAGATGATCGAGGCCTCTTCCGGTGCCCAGCCGATCTGACTGACGCTGTAGCCCGCCTTGGCGTACATGCCGTAGCTCAGATTGAGCACGTTGAGACCGGGCGCCAGCGAGACGGCTGTCCCCGTCGAGAAGTCCTTCGACCTGATGGTTGCCAGCGGCGCGACCATGCTGGCCTCCTGGCGGGTCCATTCGCCGTGTCGCTGGGTTTGCACTCCGAGGCCGAAATTGCCGGAGAAGCGCGATGAGCTGCTGAAGTCGTCTACGATGGTGATGGTGATGCCCTTGCCCTTGTAGCCCGCGGCCCACGCGACGCCGACGTCGGGGGTCATCCAGCTCTGCAGCGCTTGCGTCGCCGGCGCGGCCGGAATCGCTGCGCTCACACATATCGATCCGCCGCCGTGGCAGAGCGCGGCCGTCTCGTCGGCGTCGAGGGCTTCCTGCGCCGATGCGATCGGCGCTGAGAGGATGGCGAGCGCAGCGGCGAGGCCGAATTTCCAGTGGTTGGCTGACATTTTGTTACTCCAGTCAAACAGGAACCAGGACGGACGATTGCGACCTTCGGGGTGGGTTGACTTGCTCATGGCAGCCTCCAAGCTCAGAAAGTAACACGGTAGTTCAGCCACAGATGCATGCTCTCGGGCTTAGCGTTAACCAGATATTTCAGGGTTTCCTCAGGTGCCATCTCGGCGGCAGCGAGCCGGCAGTTGACGCTGTAGGTGCCCAGATCCCCATAGTCGGCCACGCATGGCTTTTCGGTGAGGTTGCCGCCGATCGTCGAGGTCAGCGAGAACGACAGGGTGCTGCTCGGTGTCGGATGCGTCTGCGTGAGGAAGCCCAGCTTGAAGCTGGGTCCGATGCTGTACTTCTCGGCTTTTTCTCCGGTGCCGAGCCCCCACAAAATACCGGTGTTTTCCGTCAGCTGGGTGAGGAAGTCGACGTGGAGATCGACCCAGCTGGCGTGATACCACTGGTTGAACGAAACCCAGGATCCGCTCTGCAACTCGTAGCCGCCGTCGCCAAGGTTCCTGGCGCGGTCGCTGAGCGGCGAACCCTGGTGCATGCCAATCAGTGAAGTCGTAATCTCCTGGGCCGTTGCCGGAGACGCGCCAAGGAAGGCCGACAGCAGCAGTGCTATCGCGCGGTACCTGCGTCGATTGCCGGACCTTTCGCGCATGCGCGAAAACACCTCGCCCCACCGTTTCCGGACCAGCGCCTGTTGGCGGCGGGCTCTGACGGCCCCTGTACCCGGTTCATTCGCCCGACAGTGGCACGACTACCGTTACCGCCGGGTTATCCAAGCAGGTGCGAATATAAGTATTTGATTGAAATATTTGCGCTGTCCGGCAGCGTGGCCGGCAAGCGGGGCAGGATGCCTGTGGCTCCGGCATCCCGCTTTGCTGGGCTGGATCGCGCAATTGCCGCGATTTGATCCGGCCGGAAGGCGTTACGCGGCGTCGCGAACCTTCTGGATTCGCGAGCGGATCGCCTCGATCATTGTCTCGCGAATGGTTGTTTCGCCATGCGTTTCGCGCATATGCTCGACGGCGCGGCGCATCACCTCGGCCTCTTCTTCGGCGCGTGTGTGCCATTCACAGCCGGGCACGAGCGATCCGCAGTGGAATTCCTTCATCGGATTTTCCTTTCCTCCTTGCGACGCCGACGGACGTCCGCACTCTCGATGCGTGCACGATCCTTTGTCGAAAACCGAGAAGTTTCCGGGTCGCGCACTGGCGAGCAACCATAACACGGTTCGAGGGTTTTGGTTGCCGGCAGAGCCGAAAAAGGCGGAGCATCGCTGCTCCGCCCTCTTACGCTACCTCGGAGCAAGACCGGACATGACCCCGTCTTCCTCCTGCGAGCAGGCCGTCACTTCATGATCTTGACTGCCTCGGCAATCTTGTTCTTGCCGTTCATGTCCCAGGAAACGCGGACCTTCTCGCCAGCCTGCAGGCCAGGATCCTTGAAGGCCTTGGACAGCGTAAAGGTGGATCCATCATCAAGAACGAGGCTCATGGCCGTTCCATCGAAGCTCTTCACCGTGCCCGTGGTGTGCTTGACCGCCGCGAATGCGGCGCCACCAGAGGCGAGAAGAGCAGCGGTTGCCGCCGTCACAATAAGCTTGCGCATGGCATGTTCTCCTGGAAAATGCGGGGCACCCGGTTGGCAAGGCACCCCACTCAATCATGGGCCGTCCGGTCACGTCGGGTCGCGGCTCAGGGGGGAGGAACCGCCGGCGTTTCCCGGCCCGGAAACGACAAATAGCCCTGATTTTTCAAATGCCTATTAGACGAAAAAGATAATCAAGGCGCCACATTGCGCGCCCAGATTCGGCGAATGGGACCGCATTGCGGTTCACATCCCGCTCACCGATATTTTATGGCCATCTGACCTCGGGCGGCAGGCTGGACAGGATCGAGGCGACATTGCCGCCGGTCTTCAGCCCGAAGATGGTGCCGCGATCGTGAAGCAAGTTGAATTCGACGTAGCGGCCCCGCCGAATGAGTTGTTCGTCACGGTCGCCGTCGGTCCAGTTGTCGTTGAAATTGCCCCTTACCAGGTGTCCGTAGACGACGAGAAAAGAGCGCCCGACATCCTGGACAAAGTTGAAATCGGCATCCCAACCGCCCTTGTCCTCGCCCGAATGCAGCCAGTCGAAGAAAATGCCGCCGGTGCCGCGCGGCTCGTTGCGGTGCGGCAGATAGAAATATTCGTCGCACCAGGCCTTGAACTTGGCGTAGTCGGCGACGCTGGCGTTCTTCTCGCAGGCAAATTGCATGGCGCGGTGAAAGGCGAGCGTATCCGGGTCGTCCTGGACGCGGCGACGGTCGAGCACCGGCGTCAGGTCGGCGCCGCCGCCGAACCACTGGCGCGAGGTGACGACCATGCGCGTGTTCATGTGCACCGCCGGCACGTTCGGGTTCCAAGGATGCGCGATCAGCGAGATGCCGCTTGCCCAGAAGCGTGGATCCTCCTCCGCGCCCGGCATCTGTTTCCTGAACTCGGGCGAGAACTCGCCGTAGACGGTCGAGGTGTGGACGCCGACCTTCTCGAAGACGCGGCCATACATCATCGACATGGTGCCGCCGCCGCCCTTGCCATCGTCGCGCTCCCAGGGGGTCTTCTCGAAATGGCCAGGCGACCATGAAACCAGCGGACCCGTCAGATCCTGCTCGATCTGCTCGAAGGCGGCGCAGATGCGCTCGCGCAACGCTTCGAACCACAGGCGGGCCTTCATCTTCTTCTGCTCGATGTCGGCCGGCAGGCCCACCGGTATTTCAGGTCGTTCCAAAATCAGGTCTCCAGTCGCGGACGATAAAGGACTCGTCTTTTCCGGGCGCGATCCCTAATCTCTTAGGAGCAAGGGTCAAGTCCCCGTCCGACCACGGTGCAAGGAGTTCCTTCGTGCGCACCCCGGCAAGACCGCCGCTGGATGGCTTGAAGAAAAGGCTCGACCGCTCGCGCGCCGAGCGCGAGCGCATGCCGCGCGACGGCTTCCTGCGCGAGACCTTCGTCCTGCCGCGTTCGGACGCCCGCCTGAAGGCCAAGGAATGGTTCGAGCGCTTCCCCAAGCAGGCCTACTGGACCGAGATCGAAAGCTGGTTCGAGCGGCCAGGCGACGTCATCGAATTCACGATAAGGCGGCTGCCGGCGGCGGATTGAGAGTGGCGGCCCCAGTGGGGTGATCAGCGCGCTATCAGCCTTCGCGCTCCGGTGCCCTCCCGCGCCAGCCGGTCTTCCTTGTTCCTGAGCGGGCATCTGTCGATCGACATGCAGCCGCAGCCGATGCAGTCGCTCAGGCCGTCGCGCAGCTTCTTCAGCTGGTTGATCTTGTGGTCGAGCCCGTTGCGCCAAGCCGTCGAAAGTAGATTCCAATCCTCGCGCGTCGGCGTGCGGCCCTCGGGCAGGGATTGCAGCGCCGTGGCGATTTCGGCCAGCGAGATGCCGACTTCCTGGGCGACGCGGATGATCGCCACGCGCCGCAGCACGTCGCGGCCGTAGCGCCGCTGGTTGCCCGCCGTGCGGTGGCTGCGGATAAGTCCGCGCGTCTCGTAGAAATGCAGCGCCGATACAGCCACGCCGCTGCGCATGGCCACCTGGCCGACCGTCAGTTCCGTTGCTGGAGCCATCTCCC
Organism: Mesorhizobium sp. M4A.F.Ca.ET.022.05.2.1; assembly: GCF_003998845.1. Taxonomy (NCBI): domain Bacteria; kingdom Pseudomonadati; phylum Pseudomonadota; class Alphaproteobacteria; order Hyphomicrobiales; family Phyllobacteriaceae; genus Mesorhizobium; species Mesorhizobium sp. M4A.F.Ca.ET.022.05.2.1. The sequence goes on from NZ_RZOJ01000049.1 coordinate 4,904, forward strand.
ACTTTCCGCTTGACCTCAAGTTAGGTTGAGCTTGTAGCGAAGAAATCCTGATCGGGCAAATGCAGGAGAAGGCAATGTGCGCCTGGGCGAGACTGACTGGAGAAACCACCGCCGTCGGCGATGGCAGGGATGGCGGATTGCGGATCCTATCCGAGCTGGCGGATCGCTTCGCCCGCGACCATGGCGACAGACAGCGCGACGTTGATGCTGCGCGCGCCCGGCCGCAGCGGGATGGTCAGTCGCGCATCCGCAGCGTGATGGACCGGATCCGGCACGCCTGCGGATTCGCGACCGAAAAGCAGGACGTCTCCATCGGCAAAGGCAAAGTCCGTATAGGCGGCAGCGGCTTTGGTGGTGAGCAGCACCAGCCGCCGCGCGTCGCCCGCGCGCCATTGCTCGAAGGCGTGCCAGTCGACATGCCGGGTCAGATCAGCCATTTCGAGGTAGTCCATGCCGGCCCGTTTCAGCGCCCGGTCGGAGAGCGGGAAGCCTGCCGGCTCGATGATGTCGACACCGAGGCCGAGGCAAGCGGCGAAGCGCATGATCGTTCCGGTGTTGCCGGCGATGTCAGGCTGGTAGAGCGCGATGCGGAGACGGTCGTTCATTTCCGCGTCTTTCTAATAAGTGGCAGATCGGCCACAGGGATTTCCAGGTTTCGCAGATTGCTGGACTGGCGGGTGGCCATTTTCTGCGAAGTCGAGTATACGCCTTTCATCGTCAACCCGAACCGATGGAGGGGGAATTCATGATGACCATGCACAACCAGCGCCCCTCCTGGGGGCTTATGCGCCCCGCGGCGGTTTCGGTACGACGATTCTCCTGACTCTCTAAGACTTGATCGCTCCGATTCCCGCCGAACCCAGTTTTCGGTTCTCGAAGGAATCCTGCGATGTTTTTCAAACGCCCAAAGGGGCCTGACGCCCCACCTGACCGTGCTCTGACTGACGCCTGCCGTCATGTCCGGACCGACGCTGCGCGCACCGACGTACCCGGCCCCTTCGGCCGAATGCCGGAGGTCGATGTTGCGTCACCCTTTTTATCGCATTTGCACATGGAGGATGGACCGATGTTCGATCCCTACAAAATACCCGGCTCAAGAAACCTGCACGAGCGCAGAATGGCGACCTGGGCGCTGCTGGTCGGCGAGACCTACTCGTCGGCAGTGCACGCCGAGACGCGCCGGCGTCCGCATCGCGGCATGCTGCCGGACGTCGACTTCTCACGCGCCGTGCCCGATCACAGCCGGCCTTCGCTGGTGCGCCGCCTCATCAGGCTGATCCGGCCCGGCGCGAAAAGCCGGGCAGGTGCCAGTTTTTCGTCCGCAAACTCTGGGGCGTCAGGATCGTCGGCTGAGCCTGTCGGCGAAAAGCCCGCGACACCCTATATAGCGCGAAGCAGGGCCGGCGATGCAGATGATTCTGCATCGCCGGCCCGCGGCGCTGCACGGTCGAGGAAGCTTGTCCATCAATCCCGCGCCGCGTGAGCGCATAGACAGTCGAGTGCCTGCAATGTTCCGCTGGTTTGAAAACAAGCTCGATCCGTTCCCGGCCGCGGAGCCGGTCGAACCGCCCAAGACGCTGGTCGCCTTCTGCGTGCACTACACGCGCGGCGCCTGGCCCTACATCATCCTCGACGCGCTCCTGGTGACGGCGATTGCCGTCGCCGAAGTGTGGATGTTCGGCTTTATGGGCCGCATCGTCGACTGGCTCTCGGGGCAAAATCGCGAGACCTTCCTGCAGACCGAGAGCTGGAAGCTCGCAGGCATGGCCTTCGTCGTGCTGTTCGCGCTGCCGGGCACCGTGTGGTTCCACTCGCTTCTTAACCAGCAGACGCTGATGGGCAACTATCCCATGCGCATCCGCTGGCAGGTGCACCGCTACCTGCTGAAGCAGTCGATGACCTTCTATCAGGACGAGTTCGCCGGCCGCATCGCCACCAAGCTGATGCAGACGGCGCTCGCCGTGCGCGAGTGCGTCATCAAGCTCATCGACGTGCTCAACTACGTCATCGTCTACTTCCTTGGCATGCTGTTCATCGTCGGTTCGGCCGACTGGCGGCTGGCGACGCCGCTCGCTATCTGGCTGGTCGGCTATATCGGGCTGCTACGCTATTTCATCCCGCGGCTCGGCAAGGTCGGCGAGGAGCAGGCCAATGCGCGCTCGACCATGACCGGCCGCGTCGTCGACAGCTACACCAACATCCAGACGGTGAAGCTGTTTTCCCATGCGCGCCGCGAAGCGTCCTTCGCCAAGGAGGGCATGACGGGCTTTCTCGAGACGGTCTACCGGTCGATGCGGCTGGTGACGGTGCTCTACGGCCTGCTCTACATCCTCAACGCGCTGCTCCTGTTCTCGGTCACCACGCTGTCGCTGTGGCTGTGGCTCGGCCAGGCGGTGACGATCGGTGCGGTCGCCGTGGTGATCGGCCTGGTGCTGCGCATGTGGGGCATGTCGCAATGGATCATGTGGGAGATGTCGGGCCTGTTCGAGAATATCGGTACGGTGCAGGACGGCATCGCGTCGATCTCGCTGCCGCGCCTGGTCGATGACAGGCCGGACGCCAAGGACATCGCCGTCAGCCAAGGCGAGATCCGCTTCGAGGACATCCGTTTCCACTATGGCAAGCAAAAGGGCGTCATCGAGAATCTGTCGCTGACCGTAAGACCGGGCGAGAAGGTCGGCATCGTCGGCCGCTCGGGCGCCGGCAAGTCGACGCTGGTCAACTTGCTCCTGCGCTTCTACGACCTGGAAAGCGGCAGGATCCTCATCGACGGCCAGGAGATCGCTGCGGTGAGACAGGATTCGCTGCGCGGGCAGATCGGCATGGTGACGCAGGACACCTCGCTGCTGCACCGTTCGGTGCGCGAGAACATCCTCTACGGCCGGCCGGATGCCACCAATGAAATGCTGGTCGAGGCGGCGGAGCGGGCCGAGGCGATCGACTTCATCGGCGGGCTGATCGACGCCAGCGGACGCACGGGTTTCGACGCCCATGTCGGCGACCGCGGCGTCAAATTGTCCGGCGGCCAGCGGCAGCGCATCGCCATTGCCCGCGTCATGCTGAAGGACGCGCCGATCCTCATCCTCGACGAGGCGACGTCGGCGCTCGATTCCGAGGCCGAAGCCGCGATCCAGGAAAACCTCTACCGGCTGATGCAGGGCAAGACCGTCATCGCCATCGCGCACCGGCTGTCGACTATCGCTGCGATGGACAGGCTCGTCGTCATGGACAAGGGTCGCGTCATCGAGGAGGGTTCGCACGAGGATCTCGTCGCCAAGGGCGGGCTCTACGCGCAGCTCTGGCAACGCCAGTCGGGCGGTTTCCTGCTTGATGAGGCTCCGGCCGAGGCCGACAACGACGTTATTGCCAAGGGTGAAGCCGCGGAATGATGCAAGCCGTCTATCGCTGGTTCGAGCACTGGGTCTATCCATTCCGCGAGCCTGCGTCTCTTCGGCCACCCGCGGGTGTCGGCGGCTTCCTCTGGCACTATGTCGGGCAGGCGAAGCTCGCCTTCTTCGCCATGCTGGTCATCGGCGGCATCGCGCCACTGGTCGAGGCCGGGCTGTTCTATTTCGTCGGACGGCTGGTCGACATCCTCGATCAGCTTCCCGGCGAGCGCAGCTGGCATGCGCTGTGGACCGCCGCCGGCCCTGAACTCCTGTTCATGGGCGCCGTGGTGCTTGTCATACGCACGGCCGTGGTCGGCCTGTCGGCACTGGTCGACGAGCAGACGATCACGCCCGGCTTCTACAATCTGGTGCGCTGGCAGGCGCATCGCCATGTCTCGCGCCAGTCCTACGCCTTCTTCCAGAACGACTTCGCCGGCCGCATCGCCACTAAGGTCTGGCAGGCTGGCCAGGCGACCGGCGACCTGATGGAGAGCTTCATCGAGGTCATCTGGTTCATGATTGTCTATACGGTGACGACGCTGGCGCTGGTCGCCGGCCTCGATTTCAGGCTGGCGGTGCTTGTGGTGATCTGGATCGCCGCCTTCGGCTTTCTGGCCAAGCGCTATCTGCCGGCGATCCGCAGGCACGCCGAGGCCACCGCCGAGGCCGGCTCGATGATCAACGGCCGAATCGTCGATTCCTACTCCAACGTGCAGACGCTGAAGCTGTTTTCGGCCGATGGCGACGACCGCTACATCCGGAGCGGCTTCGACATCTATCTCGATGCGCTTCGTCCGTTCACGCGCCGGCTGACCGGCGTGCGCATGGCGCTGACGACGCTGTCGGGTGTCATGATCACCGCCATCGCCAGCTTTGCCATCTATCTCTGGGTCGAAGGCTCGATCACCGTCGGCGCCGTCGCCTTCACGCTTTCGCTCGTCTTGCGGCTCAACATGCTGCTGGGCCGGGTGATGATGCAGCTCAACGGCATCCTCAGGAATCTCGGTGTGCTGGAGAACTCCAAGGCGTTGATCTCGCAGCCGCTCGGCCTCATCGACGCGCCGGAGGCCAAGGAATTGATCGTGGCCGGCGGCCGCATCGATGTGAAGAACGTGACCTTCCACTACGGCAAGGGGGCCGGCGTGCTCGACGGCATCGACCTCGTCGTCAGGCCCGGCGAGAAGGTCGGGCTGGTTGGCCCATCGGGAGCAGGCAAGACGACGCTGGCCAACCTGATCCTGCGCCTCTACGACCTCGAGGGCGGCAAGATCCTGATCGATGGCCAGGACATCGCGCAGGTGAAACAGAATTCGCTGCGCGCCAATATCGGCGTGGTCAGCCAGGACACGGCCTTGTTCCATCGCTCGCTGCGCGACAACATCAAGCTCGGCATGCCGGACGCGACCGAGACGCAAGTGATCGCGGCGGCGCGGAAGGCCGAGGCACATGAGTTCATCATAGGCCTGCGCGACAATCGCGAGCGCACCGGCTACGAAGCCTATGTCGGCGAACGCGGCGTGAAGCTGTCAGGCGGCCAGCGCCAGCGTGTGGCAATCGCTCGCGTCTTCCTCAAGGATGCGCCGATCCTGATCCTGGACGAAGCGACGTCGGCGCTCGATTCCGACATCGAGGCGGCGATCCAGGAAAACCTGGCGCGGCTGATGGAAGACAAGACCGTGATAGCCATCGCGCACCGCCTGTCAACGATCGCCGCGCTCGATCGGCTGGTCGTGCTCGACGGCGGGCGCATCGTCGAACAGGGCACCCATGACGAGCTGGTGGCGCTGGACGGGCTTTACGCGCGGCTCTGGAAGCGGCAGTCCGGCGGTTTCCTGTTCAATGAGGAAAGCGTGCTGGAAGAGACGCGGCCGGCGGAGTAGGAAGAGGAATGTCGGTTCGCATGCCTTCGTATTTTGGACGAGCGGGCGCGCAGGACAACGCGCTCGACCTGCTCGGCCACGAAATCCTCGCCGAGAAGGCGGCGGCGCTCGGCCGCGCCGGCCAGCGCGTCGAGCAGACGCTGGCGAGACTGCGCGAGGATGGCGGCGATGAGGAAAGGCGGCCCCGGCTCCTCAAGGATGCCGCCGAGGCCGTCCATGCCTACTTCATCCAGCGCGAGCTCTGCGGCCTGCGCAAGCACGATACGGTCATCCGCGAATACAATATCCCGAGAGCGGTTCTGGTCAGGCTCGGCGCGAAATAGGCGCTGCCTTCGGGACTCTTGCCGAACAGGAGATTCGGGATCTACTCCAGCCACTCGGTGACGAAGCTGCCGTTCTCGTGGATATCGATGGTCTCCAGCGGGCCGGGACCGAGATTGGTGAATTTGTGCGGCGTGTTGGGCGGCACGATCAGGATCTGGCCTGCGAATGCCTCGATCTCCCGGTCGCCGACCGTGAACAGGCCGCTGCCCTGGCGGACAATGAATATCTCGCTGTACGGGTGCCGGTGCAGGCGCGGGCCGCCACCGGTGCCGGGCAGAAAGTTGAAGATCAGGCAGGAGTTGGAACCCCAGGCGCCGCACTCGAGTTCGCCTTGCCAACGGTCGGGCATCCTGGCCCATTTGTCGCGGTCGATGACATGCGCCATGACGGCAGGATAGACCGAGCCGGCGCCTGCTGTCGAGGCAAAGGCGCGGCACCGGTTTGCCATTGTTTTTCCGCCCGTTTCCGGCCCGTTGGCGATCCTTCGGCGCGGTGCCGCCCGGCGCCGGATTTAGCCCCCGCGACAATCTGACCTTGTGCCTTCACCCGACTGGACAAAAACTGGCTTCACGCATAAACCGAACTCCAAATGCCGGAGGAATTCGCTAGCCTGTTCGCCATGCGCTGTCGGGCCGGCGCGATTGAGCGGGGACAAGGCTCGGCCGCCGGCACGGAAGAGGCGAAAGGATCAGGCACCCGTGAGCGCAACCGATACCCACGATCCCAACCGTCGTGATTTCCTCTATGTCGCCACCGGCATGGCCGCGGTGGTCGGCGCGGGGGCTGTCGCATGGCCGTTCATCGATCAGATGCGCCCCGACGCCTCGACACTGGCGCTGGCCTCGGTCGAAGTGGACGTCTCCTCGCTGACGCCGGGCTCGTCGCTGGTCGTCAAGTGGCGCGGCAAGCCGGTCGTGGTGCGCAACCGCACCGAAAAGGAGATGAAGGACGGCGAGGCCGTCGATCTCGCCGACCTGAAGGACCCGATCGCCCGCAACGCCAATTTGCCGGCCGACGCTCCGGCGACCGACGCCAACCGCACGACGCCCGGCAAGGAAGCCTGGATGGTCATGGTCCAGGTCTGCACCCATCTCGGCTGCATCCCGCTCGGCCAGGAAGGCGATTTCGGCGGCTGGTTCTGCCCGTGCCACGGCTCGGTGTACGACACCGCCGGCCGCATCCGCAAAGGCCCGGCGCCCGAGAATATGGCGGTGCCGGTATTCAAGTTCATTTCCGATACCAAGATCCTTATCGGTTGAGGCAGGGGATATTTCGATGAGCGAGGGACACTCGACCTATACGCCCAAGACCGGTCTCGGACGCTGGTTCGATGCCCGCATGCCGCTGCCCAGGCTGGTCTATGACAGCTTCGTCGCCTATCCGGTGCCGCGCAACCTCAACTACATGTGGACCTTCGGCGGCATCCTGTCGATCATGCTAGCGTCGCAGATCCTGACCGGCATCGTTCTGGCGATGCACTACACGTCCGACACCACTCTCGCCTTCGATTCGGTCGAGAAGATCATGCGCGACGTGAATTCGGGCTGGCTGCTGCGCTATCTCCATTCCAATGGTGCCTCGTTCTTCTTCGTCGCCGTCTACATCCACATCTTCCGCGGCCTCTATTACGGTTCCTACAAGGCGCCGCGCGAGCTGCTGTGGATCCTCGGCTGCATCATCTACCTGTTGATGATGGCCACCGGCTTCATGGGCTACGTGCTGCCGTGGGGGCAGATGAGCTTCTGGGGCGCCACCGTCATCACCGGCTTCTTCAGCGCCATTCCGCTGGTTGGAAACTGGATCCAGGAGCTGCTGCTCGGCGGCTTTGCCGTCGACAACCCGACGCTGAACCGCTTCTTCGCGCTGCACTACCTTTTGCCGTTCATGATTGCCGGCGTCGTCGTGCTGCATATCTGGGCACTGCATGTCGTCGGGCAATCGAACCCGACCGGCATCGAGGTCAAGTCGAAGACCGACACGGTCGCCTTCACGCCCTACGCGACCATCAAGGACGCGTTCGGCATGATCGTGTTCCTGTTCGTCTTCGCCTATTTCGTCTTCTACCTGCCGAATTTCCTCGGCCACCCGGACAACTACACGGTGGCCAACCCGCTGAAGACGCCGGCCCACATCGTTCCGGAATGGTACTTCCTGCCGTTCTACGCGATCCTGCGCGCCATCACCTTCAACATCGGGCCGATCAACTCCAAGCTCGGCGGCGTGCTGTGCATGTTCGGCGCCATCGCCATGCTGTTCCTGGTGCCTTGGCTCGACACCTCCAAGGTGCGCTCGGCGGTCTACCGACCCTGGTACAAGCTGTTCTTCTGGCTGTTCGTGGCCGACGCCATCCTGCTCGGCTGGCTGGGTTCGCAGCCGGCGGAAGGCAGCTACGTCTTCATGGCGCAGATGGCAACGCTGTTCTACTTCGCCTTCTTCCTGGTTGCGCTGCCGGTGCTCGGCCTGATCGAGACGCCGCGGCGTCTGCCGAACTCGATCACCGAGGCGGTGCTGGAGAAGAACAAGGGTGCCGGCGCCGGCCATCCGGCTGGCGCGAACGCCGCGCCGGAAACCAAGGGCTGAGAATCTAAGGGGATTTGGGTATGAAAAAGATTCTCACCTCGCTGGCTCTGCTTGGCTTGCTGGCCGCGGGCACCGCGGCCATCGCCGAGGAGGAACACAACGCGGCCGCACCGACACATTTCCCGATCGACGAACCGAAGGAAATGAGCTGGAGCTTCGCCGGACCATTCGGCACCTATGACAAGGCCCAGCTGCAGCGTGGCCTGAAGGTCTACAAGGAAGTCTGCTCGGCCTGCCATTCGATGAACCTGGTGGCCTTCCGCACGCTGGAAGGGCTCGGCTATTCGGACGCGCAGGTGAAAACGCTGGCCGCCGAATACACGATCCATGACGGTCCCAACGATGCCGGCGACATGTTCGACCGCCCTGGCAAGCCGTCCGATCACTTCCCGGCGCCGTTCGCGAACGAGCAGGCGGCCGCTTCGGCCAATGGCGGCGCCGCTCCGCCCGACATGTCGCTGCTGGCCAAGGCACGCGGCGTCGAGCGAGGCTTCCCGCGCTTCGTCTTCGATATTTTCACCCAGTACGCCCAGGGCGGCCCGGACTACATCCATTCGCTGCTCACCGGCTATGACCAGACGCCGCCGGCCGGCATGGTGATTCCAGAGGGTACGCACTACAACCCGTACTTCCTGTCCGGCGTATCGCTGAAGATGCCGAAGCCGCTCTCCGACGGCCAAGTGACCTATGACGACGGCTCGCCGCAGACGGTGGACCAGTATTCGCGCGACGTCTCGGCCTTCCTGATGTGGGCGGCCGAGCCGCACCTGGAGGACCGCAAGAAGACCGGCTTCCGCGTGCTGGTGTTCCTGGCGTTGTTCGGCGCCCTGGTCTACATGACCAAGCGAAAGGTATGGGCCGACGTGGCGCACTGAGCCGGGACTTGCCGGAAAAATGCGAGGGCGCCGGACGGCGCCCTTTTCTTTTTCGGCTCTAGCCGGCAAAACTCTACGGTAACGGATCAACCGCCATGAAATCCTCTCTCGAAGAAACGCTGCTCGCGGCCATCCGCACCATTCCCGACTATCCGAAGCCGGGCATATTGTTTCGCGACATCACCACCTTGCTCGGCAATGCCCGCGCCTTTCGTCGCGCCATCGACGAGCTGGTGCATCCCTATGTCGGGCTGAAGGTCGACAAGATCGCCGGCATCGAGGCGCGCGGCTTCATCCTCGGCGGCGCCGTCGCCCATCAGCTATCTGCCGGCTTCGTGCCGATCCGCAAGAAGGGCAAGCTGCCCTACGAGACGGTGCGCGTCGCCTACAGCCTGGAATACGGGCTGGACGAGATGGAGATGCACAAGGATGGCGTTTCGGAGGGCGAGAAGGTGATCCTGGTCGACGACCTGATCGCCACAGGCGGCACGGCGGAGGCGGCGGTGAAGCTTTTGCGCCAGATTGGCGCCGACATCGTCGCCGCCTGCTTCGTCATCGACCTGCCGGACCTCGGCGGGCGCCAGAAGCTCGAAGCGCTCGGTGTGCCGGTAAGGACGCTGATCGGGTTCGAGGGGCACTAGTGAATAGTGAATAGTGAATAGTGAATAGTGAATAGTGAAGATCATTGCTCAATGAGAGACGCTGGGTCTCTACCTGCCGCTCACTACTCCACCTTCACCAGCACCGCGCTGTCGAATTCGATGACCTTGTCGCCTGTCGAATCGAAGGCTTCGCAGCGCAGCGTGAGCAGGTTCCAGCCGGGACGCGCGGCAAGCGGGCGGTGGGCAAGCGCGGTGCGCGAGAAGGTGACGGTCTCGCCGGCATAGACCGGTTTCAACCATTTCAGGTTCCGGAAGCCGGGCGAGGGGCCGAATTCGGGTTGCGGGCCCGGGCCTGTCCAGCGCACGCCCTCGGTCTCCATGCGCTTTTCGAGATTGTATTTCATCCAGGTGGCCGCGGTGTGCCAGCCCGAGGCGCATAAGCCGCCGAGCACGCTGTTCTTCGCGGCCTCCTCATCGACGTGGAAGACCTGCGGGTCGTATTTGCGGGCGAAGGCCTTGATCTCGTCCGGACCGAATTTGTGCGCGCCGAGCGTGACGGTCTGGCCGATCAGGAAGAACTCGTCCAAAGTCATGACGGGTCCTTTGCGGCATCACGCGCGAGGAACATGCCGGTGTTCTCGAGCTCGAAGACGCTTTCGCCGCGTTGGTTGAACAGTTCGCTGCGCATGGAGACGAGGCCGAGCTGAGGCCGCGACTTGGACTGGCGCTTGGCGAGCACGGTGACCGTGCCGCTAAGCGTGTCGCCGGCCAGGACCGGTTTCTTCCATTTGACGTGGTCGATGCCGGGCGAGCCTTGCGAGGTCGAGTCCAGCAAGAAGGCGTCGCACAGCATGCGCATGAACATCGCGCAGGTGTGCCAACCCGAAGCCGACAAGCCGCCGAGGATGCTGGCCTTGCCGGCCGCCTCGTCGAGGTGCATCGGCTGGGCATCGAACTCGCTGGCGAATTCGATGATCTCCGCAGCGCTTACATTTTTCGTGCCGAGGTCGTGCGAGGCGCCCTCGACGAAATCCTCATAGGCCCAGGTCTTTCCGGTCATGGTCCATTTCCGATTAGGCGAACGCGCGATCCCGAGGATCGGGCATCCCGGATGCCGGCCAACAGGCATTTGGTCAAGTCATTTCTGGTGAGCCAGCCGGAGGGCGGCGCCGCCGTCAGAGCCAGCCATCATGGCGATGGCGAAAGGGTAGCCGAACTCCCATTTCAGTTCGGGGATTACATTGAAATTCATGCCGTAAATCGAGGCGACCAGCGTCGGCGGCAGGAAGATGACGGCGGCGACCGAGAAGATCTTGATGATGGCGTTCTGCTCGATCGAGATCATGCCAAGGGTGGCGTCGAGCAGGAACGAAATCTTCTGCGACAGGAAGGTGGCGTGGTCGGCGAGCGACAGCACGTCGCGCGACAGGGTCTTGACGCGGGCGCGGATGTCCTTGCTCATCTTGGTCTGGGTCGCGACGTGGGCGAGGAAGCCGGCCAGGCGCTGCAGCGAGATCAGGCTGTCGCGGATCGAGGAGGCGATGTCCTCCTTGCGGCCGATGGCCTTGAGCAACTCCTGGAAGTCGCGGTTGCGCTTGGAGACCTTGGTCGACCTGGCCTCGAAGATATCGCGCGAGATCGCTTCAACGTCGAGGCCGGCGCGCTCCAGAATGTCGGCGAGGCGGTCGACGATCGCTTCCAGTAGGCCGATCAGGATGGTGTCGCCGCTGGTGCAGCCGGTCGCCACCTTCTCGGCGCGCAGCGGAAACGTCTTGAAGGCCTTCGGTTCGTGATAGCGCACGGTGACCAGACGGCTGCCGGCCAGCGCGAAGGTTACCGGCGACATCAACGGGTCGTCGGCCTCGGTCTGGGCCGGCAGCGTCGCGGTCATGAAATAGGCGCCGTCCTCGATGTAGAGGCGACTGGAGATTTCGATCTCCTCCATCTCCTCGCGCGTCGGGATGGCGACGCCGAGCCAGCTCTCGATGGCGGTTTCCTCGTCCTTGGTCGGATTGAAAAGATCGGCCCAGACAACCTTGTCGCCATTTGCCACAAGGTCATCAACCAGACGCAGCCGATCATTGTCCACGACGAATGCCTTGATCATCGCCGGATCTCCCTTGCTGGATCGAAGAGATTTTCGTTCGAAGCGTCGTCAGGACTGCATGGGCTTCGAGGAGCCCGCGAGCACCAGCCGATTAGACCTGCGGCATGATGAGGTCAAGACAGGCGACGGGAGGGCGCAATCTGCCGGACGCGCGCCGCCGCGAGCATCAGGTGTTGAACTTGAACAGCATGATGTCGCCGTCCTGAACGACATACTCCTTGCCTTCGTCGCGCGCCTTGCCGGCCTCCTTGGCCGCGACTTCGCCGCCGAGCGTGACGAAGTCGTTGTAGGCGATGGTCTGGGCACGGATGAAGCCGCGCTCGAAATCGGTGTGGATGACGCCGGCCGCCTGCGGCGCCTTATCGCCTTTGTGGATAGTCCAGGCGCGCGTCTCCTTCGGTCCGACGGTGAAATAGGTGATGAGATGCAAAAGGTCGTAGCCGGCGCGGATCACCTTGTTGAGACCCGGTTCGTCGAGGCCGAGCGAGGCGAGGAACTCCATCTCCTCGTCGTCGGAAAGCTGGGCAACCTCCGCTTCGATCGCTGCCGAGATGACGACGGTGCCGGCGCCCTGAGCGGCGGCCATCTTTTCCACGGCCTTGGAGTGCTCGTTGCCGGTCGCGGCATCGGCCTCGGCGACGTTGCAGACATAAAGCACCGGATGCGAGGTGAGCAGGTTCAGCCCCTGCAGGATGCGCAGATCCTCCGGTCCTATGCCCTTTAGCAGGATGCGGGTCGGCTTGCCCGCCTGCAGCAGTTCGAGCGCTGCCTCCATCATCGGCAGCACGGCCATCGCTTCCTTGTCCTTGCCGGCGGCGCGCTTGCGGAACTGGACGATGCGGCGCTCGAGGCTTTCGAGGTCGGCGAGCATCAGCTCGGTCTCGACCGTCTCGGCGTCGGCGACGGGGTCGATGCGGCCCTCGACATGGGTGATGTCGTCGTCCTCGAAGCAGCGCAGCACATGGACGATGGCGTCAACCTCGCGGATGTTGGCGAGGAACTGGTTGCCCAGCCCTTCGCCCTTGGAGGCGCCGCGCACCAGGCCGGCAATGTCGACGAAGGAGATGCGGGTCGGGATGATCTCCTTCGACTTGCCGATGGCGGCGATCTTCTGCAGGCGCGGGTCCGGCACCGCCACCTCGCCGGTGTTTGGCTCGATGGTGCAGAACGGGTAGTTGGCGGCCTGCGCCGCCGCCGTCCTGGTCAGCGCGTTGAAGAGCGTCGACTTGCCGACATTAGGCAAGCCGACGATGCCGCATTTGAAACCCATTGTGTCCGGTCCTATCGGGAAATCGAAATTTGATCAGGGCTATGGGCGAAAGGAGTGACGAACGTCAACCCCTCGGCCGCCATCCCCGGCGACGTTCAGCCCTTGCCGCCGAACAGCTTCTTCAGCATGGCGGCCATCGGGCCCGTTTCGGGCAGCTTTGCCGGCGCCTGCTGCGGCCTGGCCTGGCGGATGTGGCTCTGCGCCTTTGGCGCCTTGGGTGGCGGGCGATCGTCGTCGCCGGTCGGCGTCAGTTTTTCACGCAGGGCGAGCGTGATGCGGTTCATGAAGGAATTGTCGTCGCCCTTGGCCAGCAGGCCGGCGTCGTCGGCGATGGTGTCGAGCAGAACCTCGAGCCATTCGCGGTCCGCCTTGGCGAAGTCGCCAAGCACGTGGCCGTGCACCATTTCCTTGACGCCCGGATGGCCGACGCCGACACGCACGCGGCGATAGGCTTTGCCGACATGGTCGTCCAGCGAGCGGATGCCGTTGTGGCCGCCGGAGCCGCCACCGACCTTGACCCGAACCTTGCCGGCGGCAAGGTCGATCTCGTCATAGAAGACGGTGAGCGCGGCAGGTTCGAGCTTGTAGAAGCGCAGCGCCTCGCCGACCGCCTGGCCGGACAGGTTCATGAAGGTCTGCGGTTTGATCAGGAGGATCTTTTCGCCGGCGAGCGTGCCTTCGGCGATCAGGCCCTGGAATTTCTTCGACCAGGGCGAAAAAGAATGGCGGCGGGCGACTGCGTCCACCGCCATGAAACCGACATTGTGCCGGTTGTTGGCATATTTCGCGCCCGGATTGCCGAGGCCTGCGAACACAAGCATCGTCGTCTCCGGGCGGGAAAATTACTTCTCTTCGGCGGCCGGAGCCGCTTCGGGCGCTGCCGCCTCGGCCGTCTCTTCCACCTCGGGCTTCATCGCCGAGGAGCCGGCAATGGTCGCGATGGTGAAGTCGCGGTCCGAGATCACCGGCTTGACGCCGGCCGGCAGCGTGACCGCCGAGATGTGGATCGAGTCGCCGATATCGGTGCCGGCGAGATCGATGGTGATGAATTCCGGGATCGCATTGGCCGGGCAGTGGAACTCGACCTCGTGACGCACGATGTTGAGCACGCCGCCACGCTTGATGCCGGGCGACTTGTCCTCGTTGATGAAGTGGACAGGCACGTCGACATTGACCTCGGTGTCCTTGCCGATGCGCAGGAAGTCGACATGGACAGGGAAATCCTTGACCGGGTCGAGCTGGAAGTCCTTGGGCAGAACCTGGATCTTGCTGCCGCCGACATCGATCGTGGCCACCGTGGTCAGGAACCCGCCGCCGTGGATCTTGTAGTAGACGTCCTTGTAGTTGAGGGCGATCGCCAGGGGAGGCTGCTTGTCGCCGTAAATCACTGCAGGCACTTTACCGTTGCGGCGAACTGCACGGGCGGACCCCTTACCGACCTGTTCGCGCGCTTCGGCCTTGAGCTCGTAAGTATCGTGGCTCATGGCATTTCCTTTCGCGTGTTGTGGAGCGTTTGCGGCAGGCAATATGCCCAGCCGAAACGTCGAAAGCCGCCAGGCCTGGATGTCCGAACGCCGGTGGCCGCCAGAAGCGGACCTTTGTTCGGGGATCACAAGGGAAGGCAGCCTTCCGCCGCGTTGCCTCCAAGGGTGTCTACGCGGGTGGCGGCTCTATAGCGGAAGGCGGGCGCAGGCGCAAGCGGTTGGTCTGGAAGGCTTTCGCGACATTTCCAATGTCGAAAGCATACAGTCAAGAATCCCGTCCGTCCGGATGTAGGATCGGGCAGGCTTCAATCGTCCTGCGGCAGTTGTCTCAACCAATCCGTGAGGATCCGATATGAAACTCCTGTTCAGCCGCAATCCCAATCCTCGCCTTGGAGTCGCGACGGCACGCCATCTTAAGGCGGACGTTACGTTCGAATTCGCCTCACCCATGGTATCGGGGCAGGCCGAGCGCTATCGCGTGCTCAACCCAAATCTGACCTTGCCGATACTGGTCGGCTCCGGATGGAGCCTGTGGGAAGCCGACGCCATCGCCTGTCGGCTCTCCCGCGAGGTGGGCTCGAATTTTTGGCGCGGCGGGGACGATGAGCCGGACATGATCCGCTGGATAAGCTGGGGCAAGGAGAATTTCGCCAGAGGCTGCGACATGGTGCATTTCGAGCGCGGCACCAAGCAGCGCTGGGGGCTGGGTCCTATCGACCAGGCCCTCGTCGAGGAAGGCTTCAGGGTTTTCCACGCGGCTGCCGCCATCCTCGCCCCGGTGCTCGCGCAAAGGGAGTGGCTGGTCGGAAATTCCGTCTCCTACGCCGACTTTCGCATGGCGACGTTTCTGCCCTTCAACGATGCTGCCGGGCTACCGCTCGACGACTATCCGTCGATACGTCGCTGGTATGACCAACTCGAGGCGATCGATGCATGGCGCGATCCTTTCGCGGGTCTCGAGGCGCCGCCATTGCCGCGCGTGAAGAGTTACATTTCCAACGGTCGGCCCGGAACAGCGGTCTGATCGGCAGCCAGCGCCTCGCGCAAGGCCCAGACTTTTTGGGTGAGCGAATCGATCTCGGCCAATGTCATCCCGGAGCGCTCGATGAGCGTTTCACCCAGACAGTTGCATTGAGTGAGCAGCGCCCGGCCGGCCACGGTGAGATCGACCTGCACCTGGCGTTCGTCGGCATGGCTGCGCTGGCGGCTCACAAGACCGGCCTGCTCCATGCGCTTGACCAGAGGCGTCACGGTGCTCGATTCCAGCGCCAGCCTGCGCGCGATCGCGCCGACCGACATGCCATCCGCCTCTCCCAGGGCGTTGAGCACGAGATATTGCGGGTAGGTAATCCCCATCTCGTCGAGCATGGGCTTGTAGGTGCGGTTGATCGCCATGCTCGTGGCGTAGAGGGCGAAACAGAGCTGATTGTCCAACGGGAGAGGCACGGCGAATTCCTTTTGCCGACTGAGCATTTCTCAATGTTTACCACGAAAAATGATATCGCGATACATATTTCTTATGGACAAGGGGTTCGATCTGCGCTAACCACATTGTTGTCGCGATATTGATTATCGCGAAAATAATCAATGGAGATTGAGATGACCAAGCCCGGCAGCAGCACGATCGCCACCAAGGACGGAACCGAGATTTTCTACAAGGATTGGGGAGCCGGCCAGCCTATCGTCTTCCATCACGGCTGGCCGTTGAGCAGCGACGACTGGGACGCCCAGATGCTGTTCTTCCTTTCGAAGGGCTATCGCGTCATCGCTCATGACCGGCGCGGCCATGGCCGTTCCACCCAGACGGATACCGGCAACGAGATGGACACTTACGCCGCCGATGTCGCCGAACTCGCTGCGCATCTCGACCTCATGAACGCCATCCATGTCGGCCATTCCACCGGCGGCGGCGAGGTGGCCCGCTACGTTGCCAAATACGGTGCTGGCGGCCGCGTCGCCAAGGCGGTGCTGATCGGCGCCGTGCCGCCGATCATGCTCAAGACCGCGGCCAATCCCGGCGGCCTGCCGATCGAGGTGTTCGACGGCTTCCGCTCCGCCCAGGCCGCCAACCGCGCCCAGTTCTTCCGCGATGTTCCGGCCGGCCCGTTCTACGGCTTCAACCGTCCCGGCGCCGAAGTCTCGCAAGGCGTCATCGACAATTGGTGGCGCCAGGGCATGATGGGCGGCACCAAGGCGCACTACGACTGCATCAAGGCATTCTCGGAAACCGACTTCACCGAGGACCTTAGGGCAATCGACGTGCCGGTGCTGGTGATGCATGGCGACGACGACCAGATCGTGCCGATCGCGGACTCCGCGCTGCTGGCCATCAAGCTGCTCAAGAAGGGCGAGCTCAAGGTCTACAAGGGCCTTCCGCATGGCATGGCCACGACCCATGCCGACATCATCAACGCCGACCTTCTGGCCTTCTTCAAGGCGTAAGGCCTTTCGGAACACAAGACACCCGCCATCTGGCGGGTGTGCTTGCGTCAGGCCGTGCCGATATCAGGCGATGCTCAAGCCGCCGTCGATCAGAATTTCCGCACCGACGATGAACGGGCATTCGTCCGAAGCGAGAAAAACCACTGCGTTGGCAATTTCCTCGGCGGTCCCGAAACGACCGGCAGGCACCAGGCCGACCACCGCCTTGGCGCGCGCCTTCGCCGCTTCGGGATCCAGCCCGAGCTTGTCGTTGAGCGGCGTGTCGATCGGACCCGGGCTGATCACATTGGCGCGGATGCCGCGCCCTATGAGTTCGCCGGAGAGCGTTCTGGCGAGCGAGATCATGCCGGCCTTGGCGAGCGAATAGACGTGTGTCCCGGCCATTCCCATATGTGCGTTGACCGAGCCGCTGAGGATGATCGAGGACGGGTTCGAAAGCAGCGGCACCAGCGCCTTGATCAGGAAATACGGGCCTTTGAGGTCGATATCGATGCTCCTGTCGAACGCCGCCTCGGTCCAGTCATCGAGCGGGCGTAGATCGGCGATGCCGGCGTTGAGGAAGACGGCGTCGAGCCTGCCGAAGGTTTCTCCGATCTGTCGCGCGATATCGTTTTGCGTCGTAACATCGCCGGCGTCGGCGGCGATGACAAACGTATCGCCGCCAAGAATCTTGCGGGCCTCCTCGAGACGGCTCGTGTTGGTGCCAGTGATGGCGACACGAGCGCCTTCCTCAATGAAGCGCCGCGCCGTCGCCAGACCGATGCCGCTGGTGCCGCCGGTAATCAGCGCGACCTTGTCTTTAAGTCTGGACACTACAGATTGCCTCATCTCGCTCGTAGCGCAGCGCACCGATCGGGCGCTGAGCCCGGCACCTTAGTTCAAGTTGAAGGCGTTCGCGCTACGTCTCGTGATGTCGCGCACACGTTTCAAACACTAACAGGCTTTCGCCTGGCGTGTGGAGAGAGAATCCATGAGCGCGTGGCAACTGCCACGAGCTCACGTCGAGTCCCGAAGATCGGCGGTTCCTTAGCGGGGCGCCGCTTCCGCCTTCCGCGCTTCCTTCATGTTCGGCAAGAACACCGTCAGCAGGCCGAGCAGCGGCAAATACGAGCAGACCTGGTAGACGAAGTCGATACCCTTCATGTCGGCCAGGACGCCGAGCACGGCGGCGGCGATGCCGCCCATGCCGAAGGCGAAGCCGAAGAAGATGCCGGCGATCATGCCGACCCTTCCAGGCACCAGTTCCTGCGCGAAGACGACGATGTTGGAGAAGGCCGACGACAGGATCAGACCGATCAGCACCGTCAGCACCATCGTCCATTCGAGGTTGGCGTAGGGCAGCGCCAGCGTGAAGGGCAGCACGCCGACGATCGAGAACCAGATCATCGCCTTCTGGCCATAACGGTCACCGAACGGGCCGCCGAGCAGGATGCCCAGCGCCGAGGCGCCGAGGAACAGGAACAGCATGACCTGCGAAATCTGCACCGAAACGCCGAACTTATGGATGGCGTAGAAGGTGTAGTAGCTGGAGATCGAGGCGATGTATGCGTTCTTGGTCAGCACCAGCAAGGTCAGCACGGCCAGCGCCCACATGACCTTGCGGCGCGGGAAGGGCGAGACGAGGCTTGCCTGCTTGCGGCTGGCGAGCGAAGCGCGCAGCCGGCTGTACCAGCCGCCGACCTGCCAGAGAACGATGATGCCGATCAGCGAGCCGACGGCGAACCAGGAGATGCTGGTCTGGCCGAAGGGCACGACGATGAAGGCAGCGAGCAGCGGCCCCATCGCCTGGCCGAAATTGCCGCCGACCTGGAACAGCGACTGGGCGAGGCCGAAGCGGCCGCCCGACGCGAAGCGGGCGATGCGCGAGGATTCCGGATGGAAGATGGCCGAGCCGATGCCGATCAGCGAGGCGCCGATCAGCAGCAGCCAGTAGTGGCCGGCATGTGCGAGCACGACCAGTCCGATCAGCGAGGAGGCCATGCCCCAAGGCAGCGAATAGGGCATCGGCCGCTTGTCGGTGATAGCGCCGATCAGCGGCTGGAGCAGCGACGCCGTCACTTGGAAGGTGAAGGTCAAAAGCCCGATCTGCCAGAAGTCGAGGCCGTAATTGTCTTTCAAAAGCGGATAGATGGCCGACAGCAGCGACTGCATGATGTCGTTGACGCAATGGCAGAAGCTCACCGCAAGAATGACGGTGAAGGCCGTCGCTTGCGCCGAAGTGTGGCTGGCCGGCGCCGGAGTGGCGACGGCGGTGGCTGTGGTGTCGGTCAAGGCATGCTCCGTGGTCTTCCTGGCGGCGATCCGCAGGCAGCCTTATAGGATGGTTGCAAAGCGACTTCTTTCGTGGTTTGGTCCAATAGTTTCGCAAGTGGGCCATTGCCAATGCCGCATGGCAGGGAAGTCTTCAAGGGCGATGCCGCCGAACTCGGCCGGCTGCACCAGAGCCGCTGGCAGTGGCTGGAGGAGGCTGTCGGCCCAGCGGTGGCGCTGCCGACCGAATATCCCGACGGCTATCACGTGCCACTGCATCGCCACAGCCGCAGCCAGTTGCTGCATGCGCTGGTCGGCGTCGTGCTGGTGACGACGAAACACGGGCGCTGGATGGTGCCGCCCGACCACGCGATGTGGATCCCCGCCGGGATCGAGCATTCCGTCGAGATGCTGGGCGATGTCTCGATGCGTTCGGTCTATGTGATGCCGAACGCGATTGCCGGCCTGCCGGAGGGACTGCGCGTCGTCGGCATCACCGAGCTGATGCACAGCCTGATCGTGGAATCGGAAAAGCTGCCGCAAGGGGGTGAACTGGAAGGGCGCGGCGGGCTGATCATGGGCCTGTTGCTGCATGAGATCCCAAACCTGCCGGAACGGCCGCTCGGCCTGCCGTTCCCGTCGGATCCGAAACTGGCGGCGCTTTGCCGGCGCTTCGTCGCCGAACCCTCGCCGCATGCGACGATCGACGAATGGGCCAACGC